>NZ_JARESU010000113.1:0-28214 GCF_046027075.1 Paraburkholderia sp. RL18-085-BIA-A
CAGCGCAGCAATGCGCTGCTGCTACCCGACCAAGATCATCGCTACATCAAATCGAGGGTGAACGTGACGCTCGGGATCAAACGGTTCGGTTCGCCCACATCGGCCGTTCAACTTTCTCCACAGCGGACGTTTCCAGTTGATTGCGAGAATCTGTGGGATCGCCAGGCTGACAATGGCGGCATCGCGAAGAAGCCTGTCGAGTTGGCTACTCGAGCAGGCTACGGCAGTTGAACGGATTCCCGCACTTTCGCTCGACCCGCATGAGCGCGTCATATTTCCACGCGCGCGCCCAACTCGATCACCCGGTTGGCAGGCAGCTTCAAATAGGCCGCAACGTTACCTACGTTCTGCAGCATGACCGCGAACAGCCGCTCGCGCCACATGGCCATGCCGCTGTCTCGTGTGGGCACAACGGTGGCACGGCTGAGGAAATAAGACGTCTGCGCTGGCTCGAAGGCCAAACCCGAGGTCTTGCATATCTCCAATGCGCGCGGCAGATCGACTTCATCCATGAAGCCATACGTGATCGTGATGCGGTAGCAGTCCGATCCGAGCGACTGTATGCTCACCCGCTGGCTCACCGGCACCCAGGGTATCTCCTCGTTATTCACTGTCAGGAAAACAACGCGCGCGTGCAAGACGTGGTTGTGCATCAGATTGTTGATTAGCGAGTGCGGGACTCCATCGGGATCAGCCGACAGGAAGATCGCCGTGCCGTCGACCCGTGTCGGTGAACGGGCAAGCAGCGTCGCGAGGAATGGCCTCAGCGGCGTCGTCCCAGCCCTCACGCGCGCTTCGGCGCGCATCATCTCCCAGCCGCGTCCCCATGTTGCCATGACCGTGTAGATGATCAGGCCGACGAGCAGCGGGAACCAGCCGCCTTGCGTCAGTTTCAGCAGATTCGCCGAGAAAAATGTCGCGTCGATGATAAAGAAGAACAACGTCGCGAAGAAACACAGCGACCAGTTGTAATGCCACGCATAGCGCACGACGAAGAAGGTGAGAATCGTTGTAATCAGCATCGTGCCGGTAACGGCGATACCGTATGCGGAGCCGAGCGCCGTCGACGATCCGAAGCCGAGCACGGCGGCTACGACCGCAGCCAATAACGTCCAGTTGATGCCCGGCACGTAGATCTGCCCCATCTCCCTTTCCGACGTATAGACGACGTTCATCCGTGGCAGGAAGCCGAGTTGCATCGCCTGTTTCGTCATCGAATACGTACCTGAGATCACTGCCTGCGAGGCGATGACGGTCGCGATAGTCGCCAGCGCGATCATCGGATACAGCGTCCATTGCGGGAACATCCGGTAAAACGGATTCTGCAGCGCCCCCGGATCGGCAAGCAGCAACGCACCCTGCCCCATGTAATTCAACGCGAGTGCGGGGAATACCAGCCCGAACCAGGTCAGCCGGATCGGCTTCGCACCGAAATGGCCCATGTCCGCATACAGCGCTTCGGCGCCCGTCAGCGACAACACGACCGCCCCCAACGCAACGAAAGCCAACCACCGGTGATGCAGGCAGAATGCAAGTCCGGTGAACGGATTGAGTGCGAAGAGTATCGCAGGCGCTTTCATCATGTTGACGACGCCCACCACTGCAAGCACCACGAACCAGAGCACCATCACAGGCCCGAAAATCTTGCCGATGCCGGCTGTGCCGCGCTTTTGCATCAGGAACAGCGCAATCAACGCAGCGAGTGTCACGGGTATCACGCACGTCTTCAGAAACGGCGCGGCGACCTCCAGCCCTTCGACTGCGCTCAGCACCGAGATTGCAGGCGTGATCACGCTGTCTCCATAGAAGAGCGCTGCACCCATGATGCCGACAGCCAGCAGCGTACGACGCAACCGGGGCCGCGTCATCACCGACGAAGCAGCGAGCGCCAGCAGCGCCATGATGCCGCCTTCGCCGTGATTGTTCGCCCGCAAAATGAGCGCGACGTACTTGAGCGAGACGACGACCGTCAGCGACCAGACGATCAACGACACGATGCCGACCACATTGAGGGCATTCAACGTAAGTCCGTTCACCGGATCGAACACGGTCTGCAGTGTATAGAGTGGGCTGGTGCCGATATCGCCGTAAACGACACCCAGGGCCGCGAGTGCGAGTGCGGACGTCGCCGGCCGGCGATGCACGGGATCCCCGTGATGGCCCGTCTCCGATGTGGCAGGTGCAGTCAGGCTCATGTCTCGCTCCAGATTGGCGCTGCCGCGCCGCGACGCATGCGATGTGCCACCCCATCGCGTGGAACAAGACGCGCTTGTTCGCGTCTGTTCGATCGTCAGGCTGACTGAATGATCAGTTGATTGGCTTGCAGCCGTTGTTATTCAAAGTATAGGGAAGCAGCATTGGAAAAGTAGTTCGGGCTCGCGATATTGCTTTCACGCTCGGAAAGCCTGGTCCCAGGCTAAAGCGGTTGTTTGGGTGGTAAAGCTTGCCGACGCGCAGCTGCGATAACACTGATTCGAGGTGTCGCACACACTCTATACATATCGATATCCAACGTCCGGCGATTCTCACGTCGGCAAGCAGTGTTTCATTGACCTCGCCAGACTGACTCCTCAGCGCGCGAATTGCGCCTGCCAGCTTCCGCGTTGCACAAAAAGTTGACGCTCTATGCCGTACGGACTAACCCGAATGCAATAAAGTATTAGTCTTCGGTCTTATTTTCAGTGGTGAGATATCGCCGCCAGGGCTAACTTTCTCCCATGTCTGGGCACTCCAGTTGTACGTGCACCGCAAAAGCAAAGCAGTCTTGAGGAGGAAGGCAGATGCACACGACGCTGCGTGCCACAGCGCGCACCGATGGCCCCCACGCCAAAATCGCACAGCCGGATCTGGAACTGGTCGCGGTGCCGCGCGATGAATCGTTCAAGGTCTGGTCGCATGGGTATCCCTATCGCACCGTGCGCTGGCACTTCCACCCTGAATACGAGATTCAGCTGATTACGTCGACGACGGGCAAATACTTCGTCGGCGATTACATCGGCAATTTCGCGCCCGGCAATCTCGTGATGATGGGATCGAATCTGCCGCACAACTGGGTCAGCAATGTGCCGCATGGCGAGCATGTGGATGAACGCTGTCTTATCCTGCAGTTCGATGCGGGATTCATCGCACAAGCGATCCAGGCTTTCCCGGAGTTCAAGCGCGTGGAGTCGTTACTCGATGCCTCGCGTCGTGGTGTGCTGTTCACTCCCGACACGGGCGCGGCCGTCGAACCGATCATGCGCGAGATGTTGTGCGCGAAAGGCATCCGGCGCCTCACGTTGTTTCTCGCCTTGTTTGATCTGCTCGTGCAGAGCGTCGAGCCGGTGAAGCTCGCAAGCGCTGCTTATTGTGCGGATCCAGCGCGCTATGCCGAGTCGCGCATCAATCACGTGCTTTCCTACCTCGGCAAGAACCTGTCGCAAGAGTTGCGCGAAACGGAGTTGGCCGAACTCGCGGGACAGAGCGTCAGTGCCTTTTCGCGATATTTTCGGCGGCACACCGGCGTGCCCTTCGTGCAATACGTGAACCGGCTGCGGATTAATCTCGCGTGCCAATTGCTGATGTCCGGCGAACTGAATATCACCGATATCTGCTATCAGGTCGGCTTCAATAACCTGTCCAATTTCAATCGCCAGTTCCTGTCGCTGAAGGGCATGTCGCCTTCGCGGTGGCGCGCTTACCAACAACTCAATGCTGCCAGTGCGAATGAATCGCGTGACGCCGAGCGTGTCTCGCAGGCGTCCGGATAGCGCGTGGTGTTGCTGGGCTTACCGCGACGACACCCGTAATTGTTAGCGTTGTAGCTTTATTCCGAACCGGGAGGCGACTAGACGAAGAACGAACGATGAACGCCGCAACATGTAGTGCATGTGTGAATGGATGTATTGCGTACTACACAGGATATCAATCGCAACGCAGCGACGAGCCCGTATTCGCGCTACCGCCTTTGAAGCGCATGATGGGCATTGATCTGGACAACGCTGGCAAACACCTGACGAACTTCAACAAGAAGCCGCTCCCGCGGCCCAATCACGGCAGCACCCGCGCCGGAATTTCCTAAAAACGGAGACACTCGATGACCCGACTTTCGAACCGCCTGATCGGCGCCAGCGCCATGAGCCTGAGCTTGATCAGCAGCACAGCGGCACTGGCCGCGCCCAGTGGCACGGTCGCCTTTCTGATGCCCGACCAGGCATCGACGCGCTACGAACAGCATGACTTCCCCGGCTTCAAGGCTGAAATGGGCAAGCTCTGCCCCAATTGCAAGGTGCTCTACCAGAACGCCAATGCCGACGTCTCGACGCAGCAGCAGCAGTTCAACTCGGTGATCGCGCAGGGTGCCAAGGTGATCGTGCTCGACCCGGTGGACTCGACGGCCGCCGCGTCGCTGGTCCATATGGCACAGGGCCAGGGGATCAAGGTCATCGCCTATGACCGGCCCGTGCCCTCGACGCCCGCCAACTACTATGTATCGTTTGACAACGAAGGTATCGGCAAGGCCATCGCGCAGTCGCTCGTCCAGCATCTGAAAGAGACGGGAGTGCCAGCCAGCAAGGGCGGCGTGCTCGAGGTCAACGGTTCGCCGACCGACGCGGCCGCGGGACTGATCAAGAAGGGTATCCACGCCGGGTTGGAGGGCAGCGGCTACAAGACACTGGCCGAATACGACACGCCGGACTGGGCACCGCCGAAGGCCCAGCAGTGGGTCAGCGGGCAGATCACGCGCTTCGGCCCGCAGATTGTCGGCGTCGTGGCCGCTAACGACGGCACGGGCGGCGGCGCCATCGCGGCCTTCAAGGCAGCCGGCGTCAATCCGGTGCCACCGGTGACCGGCAATGACGCGACGATCGCGGGACTGCAGTTGATCATCGCGGGCGACGAGTACAACACGATCCTGAAGCCGAGCGAGATCGTCGCAGCCGCAGCGGCGAAGGTGGCAGTCGGCTTCCTGTCCGGCCAGACCCCGAAGGCTGAAACGACGCTCTTCAACACGCCGTCTCAACTCTTCAAGCCCGCGGTCATCACGGCGAAGAACCTCAAGGCGGAGGTTGTCGACAAGGGGTTCGCGAGCGGCAAGGATCTGTGCACCGATCGCTATGCCGAAGGATGCAAGAAGCTTGGCATCACGTACTGATCCGGCGCAAACGCGACGCAAGCCGCGGACGGGACCCGGCGTGTGCCAGGTCCCCCTACTCTCGATGAGGTATCCGTCCCATGACTGACAACTCCACAACACGATCCAGGCGTGGCGAGCTGGTGCTGAGCCTGCGCGGCGTTTCGAAGAACTTCGGAGCGGTCTCAGCCCTGACGGACATCGAGCTCGACGTGCATGCCGGCGAAGTGGTCGCCCTGGTGGGCGACAACGGCGCCGGGAAATCAACGCTGGTGAAAGTGCTCGCTGGGGTCCATCAACCCAGCACCGGCACGATCATGTTCGATGGGAAAGAGGTAACGCTGCCCGATCCGGGCGCGGCGCTCGATCTCGGTATCGCCACGGTGTTCCAGGACCTCGCGCTGTGCGAGAACCTCGATGTTGTCGCGAACATTTACCTTGGGCGCGAGCTGAATCCGCTGCGCCTCGACGAGGTCGCCATGGAGGTGAAGGCCTGGACGCTTCTGAACGAGCTTTCGGCCCGCATCCCAAGCGTGCGCGACGTGGTGGCCTCGCTGTCGGGCGGGCAACGCCAGACCGTGGCGATCGCGCGCTCGTTGCTGCTGGACCCCAAGCTGATCATGCTCGACGAGCCGACGGCGGCACTGGGTGTGGCCCAGACCGCCGAGGTGCTGAACCTGATCGAGCGGGTGCGCGACCGCGGCCACGCGGTCATCATGATCAGCCACAACATGGAAGACGTTCGCGCTGTGGCGGATCGCATCGTGGTGCTGCGGCTCGGTCGCAACAACGGTGTTTTTTATCCCGACTCCTCGAATCAGGAGCTGGTGGCCGCGATCACCGGCGCCACCGAAAACGCCGTGTCGCGTCGTGCCGGCCGGCGCCAGGCCGAACAGGGTGCCTAGATAAAGGAACGATCATGAACGATGAAATGCAAGGCGCCCCGCAGCATGAACCGCAAGGCGCGCCGCCGCCGTCCACGCTGCTCGACCGCAGCGATATCCGCGTCAAGCACGCCACCGGCATTGGCGGCACCGTTTCCGCCTTCGTCGAACGGGTGCGCTCGGGCGATCTTGGTTCGTTGCCGGTCGTCGCCGGTCTGATCATCATCTGGACCGTGTTCACCAGCCTGAACCCGGTGTTCCTGTCGGCCGACAACCTGGTGAACCTGCTGTTCGACTGCTCGACGGTCGGCGTGATCTCGCTGGGCATCGTCTGCGTGCTGATGGTGGGACAAATCGACCTGTCGGTGGGCTCGATGAGCGGCTTCGCTTCGGCCCTCGTGGGTATGCTCTGGGTCAATCATGGCTGGCCGGTGCTGTTGGCGATCGCCGCTGCCATCGCCGTTGGCGCGCTGGTCGGCGCTCTGTACGCGCTGCTGCTCAACCGGCTCGGCATGCCGAGCTTCGTCGCGACGCTAGCCGGACTGCTCGCGATCCTCGGGATGCAGTTGTACGTCCTCGGCGCCACGGGCTCCATCAACCTGCCCTACGGCTCGACGATGGTGAATCTCGGGCAACTCATCATCATCCCCGCTGTCATCGCGTATCTGATTGCGTTGATCCCTGGGGCCGTGATGCTGGTGATCGGGCTACGCACGCGTGAGCGCCGCCGTGCGTCCCAACTCTCCGCGCCTTCGGTGAGCAGCCTTCTCGTGCGCGCCCTCGCTCTCACGGTCCTGCTGGAGGCCGTGGTTGTCTACCTCAACCAGGGACGCGGCGTCCCGCTGATGTTCGGCATCTTCCTCGGCCTGTCCGTCGCGATGGACTATGCGCTCAAGAGAACCCGCTGGGGCCGCTCGATGCACGCGGTCGGCGGCAATCACGAGGCCGCGAGGCGGGCAGGCATCAAGGTCGGCGCCATCTACACCAGCGCTTTCGTGCTGTGCGCCAGTCTCGCCGCACTCGGCGGCGTGCTGACTGCGGCTCGGCTCGCGTCGGCCAGTCAGCAGGCCGGCAGTGGCGACGTGAACCTGAATGCCATCGCAGCGGCAGTGATCGGCGGCACCAGCCTCTTCGGCGGCCGCGGCAGCGCGTATTCGGCGGTGCTGGGCATCATCGTGATCCAGTCTATCGCCAGCGGCCTGACGCTACTGAACCTGTCCTCCTCGCTGCGCTTCATGATCACCGGCGCGGTGCTGGCAATCGCGGTGATCGTCGACTCGCTCGCCCGGCAGTCCCGCGTCTCACATGGCCGCGCGTAATTCCAGAGAATCCAGGAGAGCAATGCATGTCTGAATCCATCAACGGAAAGGTTGCCGCCATTACCGGCGCGGCATCGGGTATCGGTCTGGAATGCGCGCGCACACTCGTCGCAGCCGGCGCGAAGGTCGTTCTGATCGATCGTGCGAAGGACCGGCTCGAGCAACTCTGCACGGAGCTGGGTCCGAACGCCCTGCCGCTGGTCGTGGATCTGCTGCAGCCGTCCGAGGTTTCCGCGTTGCTGCCCAAGATCCTCGAACTTGCCGGCGGCCTCGATATCTTCCATGCCAACGCCGGCGCCTACGTCGGCGGCGACGTGCTGGACGGAAATCCGGACGAGTGGGATCGCATGCTGAACCTGAACGTCAATGCCGCGTTCCGTTCGGTCCACGCCGTGCTGCCGCACATGGTCGCGCAGAAATCGGGGGATATCATCTTCACCAGCTCCATCGCGGGGATCGTCCCCGTTGTGTGGGAGCCGATCTACACCGCGTCCAAATTCGCGGTGCAGGCCTTCGTCCACACGACCCGGCGCCAGCTCGCCAGGCATGGCGTGCGGGTCGGCGCAGTGGCTCCCGGTCCGGTCGTCACAGCCCTGCTCGACGACTGGCCGAAGGCGAAGATGGACGAAGCGCTTGCGTCGGGCAGCCTGATGCAGCCCAGGGAAGTCGCCGATGCGGTGCTCTTCATGCTGACGCGGCCACGCAATGTGACGATCCGCGATCTCGTGATCCTTCCAAACAACGTCGACCTTTGAAACGCGTGACTGGGGCCGTGCCGCTGTGGCGCGCCGCCCGCCCGGACGTCTCCCACAACACGTAATGTGCAGCATTCAGCAGGCAGTGAGCCATGACCTCAGAAAATCCGATCCCTGGCGTGACAGACAACACGCGTTATGTCATTGGCGTCGATGTCGGCACGGGCAGCGCCCGGGCCGGAATCTTCGACCTTGCCGGCCGCATGGTGGCGTCAGCCAGGCGCGACATTACCCTGTTTCAAGCGAGCGGTTCCATCGCCGAACAGTCGAGCGGCGAGATCTGGAATGCGGTCTGCCAATCCGTGAAGGATGCACTGTCGCAGGCTGAGGTGTCGCCCGATCACATCGCCGGCATCGGGTTCGACGCCACCTGCTCGCTAGTCGTGCTGGGCCCCGGCGGACAGCCCTTGCCGGTGGGCCCGTCGGAGCAAGCCGAGCGTGACATCATCGTCTGGATGGACCACCGCGCCGTGGAGCAGGCCGAGCGTATCAATGCGACGGGGCACGAGGTACTGAAGTTTGTCGGCGGCAAGATCTCGCCGGAAATGGAAACGCCGAAGCTGCTGTGGCTGCTCGAGAACAAGCCAGGCGTCTTCGCGGCAGCCTGGCAATTCTTCGACCTGACCGACTTCCTGACCTGGCGCGCCACCGGGGATCTGTCCAGATCCACTTGCACCGTCACCTGCAAATGGACCTATCTTGCGCACGAACGGCGTTGGGACGAGAGCTACTTTCGCAGCGTCGGCCTCGGCGTGCTGGCGGACGAGGCCTTCGCGCGCATCGGCCAGACCGTCGTCGACCCGGGAACGCCGCTCGGCAGCGGATTGATGGCACACGCCGCAGCGGAGCTTGGCCTGCGAATCGGAACGCCGGTCGCCACGGGCGTGATCGACGCCCACGCGGGAGGGATCGGCACCGTCGGTGCCGATCGTGAGCCGGAATCCTGCCTCGCCTACGTCTTCGGGACCTCATCGTGCACGATGACCACGACCCGCAGCCCGGTCTTCGTGCCCGGCGTGTGGGGGCCTTACTTTTCAGCGATGGTGCCCGATGCATGGCTCAACGAGGGTGGGCAATCGGTGGCCGGCGCCGCGATCGAACGACTGCTTTCGATGCATCCCGCGACCCCCGCGGCCCGGCAACAGGCGGAGCAAACGGGCCAGTCTCTGCCGGCGATGCTCGCCGCCCTCGCGGTGCAGGCGGCGGCCAGTTTGTCAGGCGCGGCGAAGCTGGCGAACGGCTTGCATGTCGTTCCCGAGTTCCTGGGAAACCGAGCCCCGCTGGCTGACCCGCACGCGAGAGCCGTGATTGCAGGCCTTGGAATGGAAGACGACCTGAACAGCCTCGTCGCCCTCTACGTTGCGGGTATCTGCAGTATCGGTTACGGCCTTCGCCAGATCATCGAAGCGCAGGCGCAGGCCGGCGCGCCGATCGAGCGGGTGGTACTCAGTGGCGGCGCGGGGCGACTCGATCTGGTGCGGCAACTGCTCGCCGATGCGACGGGTAAGCCAGTGCTTGCCACCCACGCGGAAGAACCTGTACTGCTGGGTGCCGCGATGCTCGGCGGCGTGGCTGGCGGAAGGTTCGCCGACGTTCGGTCGGCGATGGGCAGCATGTCGCGGATCAGTAAGACCTACGAGTCGGCCGAGGGCGACATCGCTGCACTGCACGAGGCACGCTATCGTGCCTTCAGGCAGTTGCAGCGCGTGGCCAGAGAAATCCGTTAGGCTCATGAGGACGCCGGTGTTTCCCCCATGAGCATCATCCAGGCCACCGCATTCGACATGAACGGTGTGTTGGTCGACGTAGCGATCGTCTGACGTTGCGTGCGCGAGATCTGCGTCGCCGGGACTGCGCGTGACGGGTCGCGAGACGACCCGCCGTGGAGGTCCGGTATTCTTGCCGGGGCGCCACAAACTGGCCACGCTGAGCGAACAGAGCCGCCTGCTAGCCCTATCAGTTATCGCAGATGGTGGCGCGTATCCGCGGCGAAGCCGAACTGATCGCTATGGGAGAAGCCTAGGCGACCCAACAGGCCACCTTGCTTTCGCAGCGTACCGAATCGCAGGCTGCCAGCCTGGAGCAGACCCGTGCCTCGCAACTTGTGAATGGTGGAACAGGCCTATGAGCTCGTCGCAAGCGGAACCGCACATACCAGAGTTGTAATCGAGGTAGAGCAGGCATAGCGACGGACATCGACTTCGTGACAAGCATAGGTCGATCAGCGGTTTCAGAAAACCGGCCATCTGAGCGTCCGCGCAAATCCGCTTGCTCTGTGACCGATCTCTGGCTGACAGGGTCGGCTTAGTTCGACCCGTTGCCGCCATCCCAACTCGCCGCTATTCCCATGGCCGCTCTCAAAGTGCATCGGCCGTTTGCGTACGCATAGTTGCTTGCCGCACTTCGGCCTTAACGGGGTCATGCGGGGTCCGTTGCATCCTGCCCTGGACAAGTGGCCGTTCGTAGCGCGCCAGAGTTGACGCGACGGCGCAAAATATAAAACCAAGGAGTTACGTAAAGCCGCGCCATAGGTGTCTCGCTGGGTGCGTCAGAGTTAGTGCGACTGGCCCACTTTCGCGGGCTCACTTATCTTTCCGGTCTGCGTGTTTGGATTAGCATCCCGTACTGTCTCGGAGCGAACGAAAGCGGTTCAGGCGGGTTTATCGAACCGGTCGGGCGTGCTCGCGCTCCACAGCACTTCGAACAGACTGCACTCGAACGCAAAGAACTCCGCGCTTTGAATGGACAGTGCGTAGTGCTCGGCCCGCGATGAAATGAAGGCCACGGTGTCGTCGTACAGATAGGTCGTGATACCCACTTCGAAATCGGCGGGCGCAAAGCGGAGTTCGCGGCGATCGCGCGTCGACGATCGCCACAGGTCGCGCGCATCACCCGGGCCGGAGCGGATGATGCGCAGATTGATGCCCGCACGGACGCGTAGCGCGACGATACCCCTGATGATCTCGAAGCCCGGCATCTGAAACAGCTCGCTGTTCGACATCACGGCGCGCAACTCCTTGCTCTGACATTCGAGCGTTTCGTTGAGCACGGTCTTGATCCCTTCGATGCCCGAGAAATAGCGCACCTTCGGTTTTCCACCCGCTGAGTTGTGAATCGAGCGCAGTCGCGGGAGCACTTCCTGAACGAGCTGACGTTGCGCCTCGATACGCCTGAGCAGAGCGATCGGGTCCTGCGGAATCACGTAGCTGCGCGCGCCTTTCTGCACGGTCGCGACGAGCCCATCGGCGAGCAGCCGGTCGAGCACTTCGTATGCGTTGGTGCGGCCGATCCCCGCCTTCTGGGCGATGGAAGCGACCGTCGCCTCGCCGAGTTCGAGCGAGGCCAGATAGAAGTCGGCCTTGTTCCCTTCGATGCCGGCCGCCTGGAGCATCTCGATAAGGTTCATTTTCGCCAACCGATCCGGGAAGGTGATCGCCGCAGCATTACGATTCGTTCGGTTGAATAGTACAGTAAAAAACGATACAAATCAATGAGATAGGCTAACTTAAAAAGTTTTTGCACGTTTCTTAACGACGCATGCCGGACGCCCGATTAGCATTCGTCTCAGTCAATTCGTTGACGCCCGGAGTCGATGAACCACATTGACCCGAAGCTGGTGAACAGCGGACCGGCCAAGCGGCCGATTCGCGCGCTTACATCCTATGTATTCCTATTGGAGTTATCTCATGACTGCTTGGAAAGAAACGATTCAGGACATCAATTCTCGCCTCAAAGAACTGTCCGCTCGCACGCCGGACACCCTTCGCGGTTTTGCCCTTGTCGCTGGAGCGGGCGCCAAGACCGACCATCTCGGCGCGAAGACGCGTGAACTCATCGCGCTAGCCGTCGCAGTCACCACGCGCTGCGATGGCTGCATCGCCTTTCATGCAGCCGAGGCCGTCAAGCTCGGCGTGTCAGACGAAGAGATCGCAGAAGCGCTGGGCGTTGCCGTCAATCTGAACGCCGGCGCTGCCATCACGTACAGCACGCACGTGCTCGACGCCATCGAAACCCTGAAGCAAGCCTGATCATCCAGACACACTGAAAGGAACCCATCATGAGTAACCCCAAGCTCGAAGTACTGACACCGCAAAACTCCCAGTTGCTTTTCATCGACCAACAGCCGCAGATGGCATTCGGCGTCCAATCCATTGACCGGCAGGTGCTGAAGAACAACGTGGTGGGCCTCGCCAAGGCAGCGAAGATCTTCGACATTCCGACCACCATCACGTCGGTCGAATCGCAAAGCTTCTCGGGCTTTACTTACCCCGAACTGCTCGACGTATTTCCCGGCCAGCCGCTGCTCGAACGCACATCGATGAACTCCTGGGATGACCAGAAGGTTCGCGACGCGCTGGCTGCGAATGGACGCAACAAGATCGTGGTTTCCGGCCTGTGGACGGAGGTTTGCAATAACACCTTCGCACTCAGCGCCATGCTGGAAGGCGGCTACGAGATCTACATGGTTGAAGATGCGTCGGGTGGCACGTCGAAGGACGGGCACGACTATGCGATGCAGCGCATGATCCAGGCAGGCGTCGTGCCCGTGACGTGGCAACAGGTGATGCTCGAATGGCAGCGCGACTGGGCGCGTCGGGAAACCTACGACGCCGTCATGGGCGTAGTCCGCGAGCATTCTGGTGCGTACGGGATGGGCGTGGACTACGCCTACACCATGGTGCACAAAACGCCCCAGCGCGCGGCTGGTCATCACGAGATCGTGCCCGCACTTCCGGCCAGGTAATCGGCCCCCCTCCATCTCATTTGATGTCCCGACGCTGGCCGTGCGGCGTGACGCCGCCGGCCGGCAGGAGTAGTTGCGCTATCTGCTTCAGACAAGCCCGATCTGATGCTGCCCGCTGCAAGAGAGATGAACCCATGAAAGTCTATCTGTTTTCACTAGGTGCCGGCGTTCTGGTCGGCGTCATCTACCACCTGATTGGCGTACGGTCGCCAGCCCCACCGCTGATTGCACTGGTCGGCCTGCTCGGCATTCTCGCTGGAGAGCAGCTCGTTCCACTCAGCGAGCAATATCTCATTGGCGCCATTCGCTCAACGGTGACACGTGCGTCGGATGGGGCAACCACGGCATCAGGCTCATTGCAGCACGGCATTTCGCGGGTCACGGCTGCTCGCAAGACTGCTAGAAACGAGGAGGCCCGCTCATGAACACTTCCGCAAAATCCCCCGAGCTGGTTCTGCACAACGGCAGCTTCCTGCGGCTGTGCGAATGGTTGCGCCGTGCATGGCCACGACCACGCGCGTGCCTGGTCGGGCAACGCGCCGGCGTCAGACCTGGGTTCGTTCTGGGGCACGCTCGGCTGCGCCTGCTGGGCGGTCTGACATGAGCACGCACAAGGCAATCCGCACTGGATCGCCGCGCTGCTCGCGCAGCGCTGGCTGCCGCTGGCGGTCCGCGCGGCGCTCGTGTCCGCGTATGTGATCGGAGGTGTGGCCAAGCTCGCGAACTTTCATGCCGCCGTGCTCGAGCAGAAGCATTTCGGGCTGCATCCGGGGTGGCTGTGGGCGGCGCTCGCGATCATCGTCGAGCCTGGCGGCTCGGCCTGCGTGATCTTCAGCCGCTTCGTGTGGCTGGGCGCGGGCGCACTGGGTGCATTGACGGCTGTGGCGATGTTCGTCGCGAACGACTTCTGGAACCTGACGGGCGACGGGCACGTTTTCGCGTTGAACGCCTTCTTCGAGCATCTCGGGCTCATCGCTGCGCTCGTCATGGCGACATGCGTTGCCGGCATCAAGCATTCCTCCGGCCATGCCGGTGGTCAGTAAATATCTTAGAGGACCTTCAACATCATGCGTAACTTCCGTTCCCTGCTTGTGACGACGCTCGTTGCCGTCGGTCTTGCCTTCTCGTCTGTGGCGTCCGTGGCGTACGCCGAGCCGGCGGCGGCGAGCCCGCACCTCGCCGTGGGACCGCAGTACGACACCACGCACGTCTATGTCACGCCCGAGGACTTCGACAAGTTCACCGATAGTCTTGTTGCGACCTTCGGCGGTCACAAGGCGCAGCAGGGCGTCTTTCAGGTGACGCCCACGCCGAGCCAGACGATGTCGCAACTCGTCTTCACGCCCGTCGGCACGATCTCCGTCTTCGGCTTCAAGACGCCGGTTCCGAATCCGTTCGGCAACGAGCGCACGGGGTACCTCGTGACCGACATGGACGCCGCCATGAAGTCGGCGAAGGCGGATGGGGCGGACATCAAGGTCGCGACCTTCCCCGACCCGATCGGACGCGATGCGATCATCGAGTGGCCGGGTGGCGTCGACATGCAGCTTTACTGGCACAAACAGGCGCCGAACTATGATCCCTTGCAGACGGTGCCCGAGAACCGGGTCTACGTGTCGCCGGAACGCGCGGACGCGTTGATCCACGATTTCGTGGCCTTTTCGCACGGCAAGGTCGTCGCCGATGATCGCAAGGCGCCCGGTGTCGAGATTGGCCGTCCCGGCGATACATACCGGCGTGTGCGGATCGATTCGGGATTCGGCAAGATGACGGTGCTGGCGACCGACGGCCACTTGCCCTGGCCGTTCGGCCGGGAGGTGACGGGTTATGAAGTGTCGAATCTCGCCGACACGCTACAGAAGGCGAAGGCGGCAGGCGTCACGGTGCTGGTCCCGCCGTTCACTTCGGATAAGCGCGAAGCCGCGCTCGTGCAGTTCCCTGGTGGTTATATCGCCGAGATTCACGCAGTTGCGCGGTAGACCCGGGATGCCGGGGTGATGCGCCATGACGGTCGCGAGGCCGCCCGATGTCATCCCCCCGGCGCGGGAGACGATCGATGAAATCTGCAGACAGCGTGCTCGCAGCCATCGCGGGCTACGTGGACACGCTCAGCTTTGTCGCGCTTTTCGGGCTGTTCACCGCGCACGTCACGGGCAACTTCGTGCTGATCGGCGCCGAAGCGACAGGCTTCGGCCAGGGCGTGTTCATGAAGGTGGTGGCGTACGTTGCTATTCTGGTTGGTTCCTGGTTTGAGCGGTCCGTGCCTTTTCCAATACGGGTGTAACGCCATCTAAACTTAATAGAGATCCGCGCGACATATCCAGCCTTGCAACCCATCGCGACAGGCGACTTACACATGCATGGAAGGCGCGTGTGTTTCGGCGCGCTTCATGGCCAAAAAACGGTGAATCTGCGCGACCACGGCCGCCCCTTCGCCCACGGCCCCTGCAACGCGCTTGGTGGAACCCGATCGAACATCGCCGATTGCAAACACGCCGTCGACACTTGTATGCAGCGGGAGCGTGGGCCCGCTGGCTCGTGTTCCCAGATCGGTATCCGTCAACACAAATCCTCTCGGATCCAGCGACACTCCGCACGTGCGCAGCCAGTTCGTGTTCGGGTCGGCACCGATAAAAAGGAACACGTGATGCGTCTTCAGACTTTCTATGCCCCCACCGGGTCGCCGATAGTGGACGGACTCCAGTCGTTCGTCACCTTCGAGGGCCGTTAGTTCAGAACCCATATGGATCGTCACGTTCGGCAACGAGGCAATTCGCTCGATCAGATAGCGCGACATGCCGTGTTCGAGATCCTGGCCCCTGACGAGGACATGAACATGGGCAGCATGCGATGCAAGAAACACAATAGCCTGACCTGCCGAATTTCCGCCACCGACCAGCAGCACGGTTTCGCTGCGGCAAAGCCGGGCCTCGATCGACGTCGCCCAGTAATAAACGCCGTGACCTTCGAAGCGCGCAAGCCCGCTCACCGCCGGACGCCGATATTCCGCGCCGCTCGCGACGACTACCGTCCGTGCCGCAACGCGCCGCGAACCGGCGAGTTCCACCTCGAGCGGGTATGCGCTGCAATGCAAGCCTTTCACGTCGACGGGAATCGCGATGTGCGCGCCGAATTTCTGCGCCTGGTTAAATGCCCTGCCGGCTAGCGCTTGCCCTGAAATGCCGGTCGGAAAGCCCAGATAATTTTCGATGCGGGCACTCGTGCCTGCCTGGCCGCCCGGCGCGCGGCAATCGAAGACTGCCACTGACAAGCCTTCGGATGCCGCATAGACGGCTGCCGCCAGGCCAGCGGGCCCGGCGCCGACGATCGCGACGTCGTAAACATGCCTGGGATCGAATTCCGGCACGAGTCCCAGGCACGAGGCAAGTTGCCCGTCGTCCGGATTGCGCAGCACGGTGCCATCCGGGCAGACAACGAGCGGCATGTCATCGCGCCGAGGCGTCATGCGGTCGAACAACGCCATGGCATCGGCACCGCTTTCGTCAAGCGTCATATGCGGATAAGCATTGCGTTGCAGGAAATGTTGCAGCGCGAGGAGCCGCTCGTTGTCGGGCGGCCCGACGAGCACCGCCCCTTGCCCGCGCTCGATCGCGGCGACACGCCTCAGGATCAGCGCGCGCATGATCCTTTCACCGAGTTCCGCCTCTCCGATCATCAGGGCACGCAGCTTTTCCGGCGAAATCACGAGCGCCACCACATCTTCGATAACCTCAGCATCGACAAGGCCGGGCTTGCCTGAAAGCATGCCAACGTCGGAGGTGAATTCGCCCCGTTTCGCCTGAGAGCGCAGCAAGCGTTTATGGCCCAGTCCGTCGCGTGCCGTGTATCGAACCGTGCCCGACAACAGGACGAACATGCCTGGACTCATGCCGCCCGCGCGATATAAGAATTCGCCGACGGCGTAGCCGTGTACCACACCAAAGCGATTGATCCGATCAATCTCGGCGTCAGTCAGTACCGGAAATATCTGATGCCAGCGCGGGGTGGTATCTGGGGTCTGCGCATCCGGCACGGCCGAACGATCGGCGCCGTTCGTGCCGACTTCTGTCTGGTTTTCCGGGGCGCCCGGCGGCGAAGCTGCGTCGCTGTTCATCGTGAACCTCTGACTACCTGCGTTGGAATCGGCCTGGCCTTTTGGATAACCCACGGGGTAAATCCCGTCCAGTGATTCAAGATAGGTTAGCCGTCGACATGCCGCAAATAGGTAACACCAATCTTGCCCGTGTCCGAGCCCTCGTGGTACTCGCGAGCGGCACTCGCATCAAGGGGCGGCTGATCAGGCGTTAGCGGCCACTCGAGCGCGATACATGAACGACTGGAGATGGCCGATCTCTGCCTGACGTCGGACCCAAGTCCCCGCTACGAAATGTTTGCAATTTAAGACACGGCTCCAGAACCCCCCGGCGTGACGCACACGACCTTCGGCAGCACTTGCAGTCAAGCCGGGAGGCAACGTCTGTGTCCGAAGAAGCCGCAATGTGGGCACGAGTGACTCGAACACTCGACCTACGGATTAAAGGTCCATAAATCAAAATGCTGAGGTGCCATTCATAACAATGTAGGCCAGTCGCACAACTGTGGCGCCAGTCGCAAATGCTCTAGCGCCCTACGCCGTTTACGCGCGGTGCCGATATCAATAGTCACACCGAACTACAATCAATTAACCGGTCTTGAATCCGCTTCATCCGAACTCGCGTCACACAGGTCACAGGGTGGCTATGCGGGCACTATCCGGGCCTCGTCGACAGGCCGTTCAGGCGCGCTTCCGGCACATCGGCAGTGCGGGATTGATCCGATCGCAGCAGGGGACCCAGGCATATGATGCTTTCGGCGCGTGAACTGGAACCGGCGATGCGCGTCGATCGCCGCACTATCGCCCCGTCGCGCGGCGTCGCGTTTCAAGATACAACTTCACAGCGCAAACAGCCGCCCAAGATGAGGCTCGCAATCTTCCACGCCGGCGAGCCGCAACGCGTGCCAGGCCATCGCGTAGTTGCTCGATATCACCGGCTTGCCGATCGCCGCCTCGAGCTCCGGAATCAACCCGGCAATGCGCAAGCTCGTGCACGACACGAAAATCGCATCCACGTCACGATTGCGCGCAAGTCGCTCAACTCCAGTTCGCAACGACGCCGCATCGATCCGCGCCACTTCGTTATCGTTCGCATGCTCGAACGACGCCATGCGCGTAATGACGTGGCCACGCGACTGGATATAGTCGCGCATGTAATCGTTGATCGAACGCACGTAGGGCGTAAGCAGGGCCGTACGTTGGACGCCTAGTGCGCGAAGCGCCGCCAGCGCCGCGGTGATCGGCGTAGTCGTCGCGGCATCTGGACGCGCTTCGCGAATCCGCGCGAACACCTTTTCCTCCCCAATCACCATCGACGCGGACGTGCAGCCAAACGCCACCACATCGATACGCTCGGCCGGACGGATCAGCGCGACCGCCGGTGCGATACGGTCCTCCATTTCCGCCAGCCGTTCAGGCGTGATATCCGCCGAGTTGTACACACGGCTTTCGTAGAACGCCACGCCGTCCTGCGTCAGCAAGCCTCGCCACTCATGCTCGATCGTATGATCGGTGGCGAGCACCACGAGGCCGATCGCGGCACGCCGGCAGACGCCGTCGTCCAGCGTGAAGTCCAGCCTCGTGTACGCGTCATCCTGCTGTGCAATCGCACTCATTTCAGTGTCATCCTGTCATCTCGCATTCGGGTTCGCGCGTGCCTGCCGTCACTGCCCTTTTTAAAGGTAGAGGATTGCCGGCGCCTTTGTGTAGTGGTTTATACGCAAATACCCTATACCGTACCAACGCACACCGCCTCCTATCATGAAAGAAGCGCTTTCGTGCCAGCGCTCCGGTGAAACCAGTAGTCACGCTGCTGACCTGGCGGGTATGAATCAGGTGCAATCGCCCATTTCCGTTCGTTTTCTGATGTCACCGGTTTATCCGTGTGGCGGATCGTCCGATCCCTTTCACAATAAGGAGTCACTAACATGATTGCTCAGAAGAATGACTGGCCCGGTGCAGAGCGGGGCTCGCGGCAAACGGCCGTCGCGGCCATGGCGGCCGCCCTGGCCCTGCTTGTCGGCATGGCGCCCGGTTCGGCGCTAAGCCAGGGCGCCACCATCAAGATCGGCGTGCCCGTCCCGCTGTCAGGCAGCAGTGCCAACGCCGGCACGGACATCGTCAACGGCGCGAAGCTCGCCGCCGCCAGAATCAACGCGGCCGGAGGCGTGCTCGGCAAGCAGATCGAGCTGGTGCCCGAGGACGACGCCTGTGATGCGCAGACCGCGGTGCAGGCGGCACAGAAACTCGTCGATGCGGGCGTTGTCGCGGTAGCGGGTGGCTATTGCTCCAGCGCGGCGCTGCCGGAATCGACAACCTTTCATCGCGCCGGGATTCCCTACGTGCTGGATGCGTCGACCAATCCGCAACTGACCGAGATGGGGTACGACAACGTGTTCCGCACGATCGGCCGTGACGACCAGCAGGGCCCTTTCGCGGCAAACTTCATGAAAGACGTCCTGCACGCGAAGCACGTGGCGGTGATCGACGACAACACGACCTACTCCAAAGGCCTCGCCCAGAACACCGTGCAAGCCCTGAAGAAGAACGGTGTCGACGTCGTGTACGCCAATTCGATCACGCCCGGTCAGATGGACTATTCACCGACTCTGACGCGGGTCGCCTCACTGAAGCCTGACGTGATCTACTACACAGGCTATTTCTCCGAAGCCGGCCTGATGGTCAAGGAGGCGCGGCAACTGGGTCTGAAAATGACCTTCATGGGCGGCGACGCCACCAACGATCCCACCCTGATGAAGACAGCCGGTCCCGCCGCCGACGGCATGATCATCACGACGGCGCCGCTCGCGCAGTTCCTGAGCGGCGCGCACGCCTACGTCGATGACTATACGAAGGCTTACGGGCAAGGGCCGGGACCGTACTCGGTCTATGAATACGATGCCGTCGGGGTCACGGCGAAAGCCATCGCGGACGCAAAATCGGCACAGCCTGCGGCGATCACGGCTGCTCTGCACAAGATCTCGAACTACCCGGGCGCAACCGGAACGATCGCCTTCAATCCGAAGGGCGATCGCAGCAAAGCCGTGTACATCACCATCATCGTGCACAACGACAACTTCGAGCCTTACCAGAGACAGGATGCGAGCGGACATTGGGCGGCGATGAAGTAGGCGCTATTGCGCGCCCCGCCCCGTCATGAGCGACTTCTTCCAGTTCGTCGTCGAAGGGCTGACGACCGGCTCGTTCTACGCGCTCGTCGCCCTCGGCTACACGATGGTCTACGGGATCATCCGGCTGATCAACTTCGCGCATGGCGACCTGTTCATGGTCGGCGCGTTCATTGGCTGGACCGGCCTGATGGTCCTTGCGTCCGCGCACCTGCCGCTCGCCCTGGCACTGCTGATCGCCCTCGTGGCCGCGATGACTGTCACAGGCGGGCTCGGCCTCCTGATCGAGCGGCTCGCGTATCAGCCGTTGCTGCGCGCGCCGCGGCTGTCGATTCTGATCACGGCACTCGGCGTCTCGCTGGCGCTGCAAAATGGGGTGCTGCTGATCTACGGCGCGGGTTTTCGCACCTATCCGCATGTGCTGAGCCAGGCGGGATTCGAACTTCACGGCGTGCAGATCACCTTCGCGCAGATCGGCATCATCGTGGCAAGCCTCGCCCTGATGCTGGCACTCTATTTCTTCGTTCACCACACTTTCCTTGGCACCGCGATGCGCGCGCTGGCGATCGATCAGGACGCCGCGCGTCTGATGGGCATCGACGTCGAACGCCTGATCCAGCTCACCTTTCTGCTCGGTTCGGTGCTGGCCGCCGTGGCGGGCGTCATGGAAGGGCTTTACTACACGCAGATCAATTTCTTCATGGGCTTCGTGTTAGGCCTGCGCGCGTTCACCGCCGCCGTGCTCGGCGGCATCGGCAACATCCCGGGCGCGATGGCGGGCGGCATCCTGATTGGCCTACTCGAAGCCTTCGGCGCGGGCTATGTCTCCTCGCAATGGACCGACGTGTTCGTCTTCGGCGTGCTGATCGCCGTGCTCGTGATCAAGCCGACCGGGCTGTTCGGCGAACGCGTCGTCGAGAGAATGTAATCCATGAGCGCCACTCAGGCTTCCGCGCGTTGGGCCAAGCCTGTCGGCGGCGCGCTGCTGGCCGCCGCCGTGGCGCTACCCGCCGTCGCCAGCAACTATGTCGTCGATGTCGGCCTGACCATCGTCACCTATTCGATCCTGGGTCTCGGGCTGAACATCGTGGTCGGCTATGCCGGACTGCTCGATCTGGGCTACGCGGCCTTCTTCGCGATCGGCGCGTACACGACTGCGCTGCTGGAAACCCTGCTGCACTTCTCGTTCTGGGAAACGCTGCCGTTCAGTCTCGCGTTCGCCGGGGTATCTGGCATCGTCATCGGCTATCCCACCCTGCGCCTGCGCAGCGACTATCTGGCGATCGTCACGCTGGGGTTCGGCGAAATCACGCGTATCGTCGCCACCAATCTCGACATCACGGGCGGCCCGAACGGCATCTTCGGCATCGCAAGCCCCAGCCTGTTCGGTTTCGAGATCAGTTCGCCGCTCGCGCTCTACGAACTGGGCATGGCGTTCCTCGTGGTGGTGCTCGTGTTCGCCATCCGGCTCGGGCGGTCGCGGCTGGGCCGCGCCTGGACCAGCATCCGCGAGGACGAGGCAGCCGCCGAGGCCGTCGGCGTGCCGACGCTGCGCGTCAAGCTGCTTGCCTATGTGATGGGCGCGCTGATCGGCGGGCTGGGCGGCAGCCTGTTCGCCGCCCGCTTCGGCACCATCGATCCGACCGGCTTCACCTATCTGCAGTCCGTCACGATCCTGATCGTCGTCGTGCTCGGCGGCCGGGGCAGCATTCCCGGTGTGATCCTCGGCGCCATCATCGTCGCCGGCCTGCCGGAGATGCTGCGTTTTCTCAACCTCTGGCGCATCTTCGCTTTCGCGATCGGGCTCGTGATCCTGATGCTGCTAAGGCCGCAGGGGTTGTGGCCAGCACCTTTGCGCCGCGTCGCGCCGCCGCGCAAGGGCGCTGACGCCGATCAGGCCCCTGTGCCCAGCCACGCCGTCACCGGCGAAATCCTGCTGGCGGTGCGCGACATGCAGCGCCGCTTCGGTGGCGTGCTGGCGGTCGGCGGTGTCAGCTTCATGGTGCAGAGCGGCGAGATCGTGAGCCTGATCGGTCCGAACGGCGCCGGCAAGACAACCGTGTTCAACTGCCTGACCGGCGTGATCCGCCCGACTGGCGGCCAGATCGTCTGGTGCGGGGAACGGCTTGCCGGCGGGGCGCCTCATCGCATCGTCCATCAAGGCATGGCGCGCACCTTCCAGGGCATCCGCCTGTTCGGCCACATGACGGCTTTCGAAAACGTCCTGACCGGCATGGATCATCGGCTTCGGACACCGCTCGCAGCCGAGCTTCTGGCGTTGCCGTCCTCGCGTGCCGAGGCGGCGGATCATTCCACTGAGGGCCTGCGCTGGCTCGCCTTCGTCGGTCTTGCGGGCCGGGCGGGCGAGCGCGCCGCCGATCTGCCCTACGGCGACCAACGCAGGCTGGAGATTGCCCGTGCGCTCGCCAGCAGCCCTCGCCTCCTGCTGCTCGACGAGCCGGCTGCGGGCATGAACCCGACCGAGAAACGCGCGCTGATGGAACTGATCCGGCGTATCCGCGATCATGGCGTGACGGTGCTGCTGATCGAGCACGACATGATGCTGGTGATGGGCGTATCGGACCGGATCATTGTGATGGATCACGGCGTCATCATCGCCGAGGGCCAGCCCGCCGCGATCCAGGCGGACCCCCGTGTGATCGATGCCTATCTCGGCACAGCCGAAAAAGATGAGGCGAACGACGATACTGCCGGGGAGAAATCGCTGTGGGACTCCTAGAAATCCGCGATCTGCGTGTGAGCTATGGGAATGTCGAAGTGCTGCACGGCATCTCGCTGGACGTCGCACAGGGCGAGATCGTCGCGTTGCTAGGCAGCAACGGCGCGGGAAAAACGACCACCCTGCGGGCGATTTCCGGATTGATCCGGCCGCGCGCGGGCGACATTGCAATGGATGGCCAGCGTCTGATGGGACTGCGCGCACACCAGATCGTGGCGCTGGGTCTGGGTCATGTGCCAGAGGGGCGACGCATTTTCGGGGCGCTGACGGTGGAGGAAAATCTGCATCTCGGCGGCTATCTGATCCGGCGTGACAGTGCGGCATTGCAACAGCGACGGGATCAGCTCTATGCGACTTTCCCCCGGCTCGGCGAGCGACGCAGCCAGTTGGCAGGCACGCTCAGCGGCGGCGAACAGCAGATGCTGGCGATTGCCCGCGCCCTGATGCTGCGCCCGCGTATCGTGGTATTGGACGAACCCTCGATGGGACTCGCGCCGAAGCTGGTCCGGGCGATCTTCGGCATGATCGCCGACATCTGCAGCGAAGGCACCTCGATTCTCCTCGTCGAGCAGAACGCCCGCCAGGCGCTGCGAATCGCTCATCGGGCCTACGTGCTGGAAAGCGGGCGCATTGCGCTGGCGGGGTCCGCCCGCGAGTTGGCTCAGGATAGCCGGGTCCGCGCTGCCTATCTGGGCGGCAGTGCTATCGCGGCAGAGTAACCCGCCAACTGAGCAATTGACATCGGCTGAAACACGTCAGACACAATGGAGGCAAACATGTCAGAGATCGAGAAGGAAAAGGTCGTTGAAGTCCTCAACCGGATTCTGGAATCTGAACTGGCTGGGGTCGTTCGTTATACTCATTACTCATTCCTGGTATTTGGATTTGGCCGCATCCCCATTGTGGCGTGGCTGCGGCAACAGGCCGACGAATCGCTCGTGCACGCTCAGCAGGCCGGCGAATGGATCACCACCCTGGGTGCCTACCCGTCTCTGGCGATCGGTCCGCTTCTCGACTCGCATGTCTTCGACATTGCCTCTATTCTGCGTGAATCGCTCGAAGCCGAGAAAGTCGCGCTTGACCTGTATCGGGATCTCCTCGCGCTGACGGAAGACCGTTCAGTCGCGCTGGAAGAATACGCGCGGCAGATGATCCACGTCGAAGAACTGCACGCCGGCGAGGTGGACAAGATGCTGCGTCGCCCCGGAGCGATGACGACGCCGCCTGATCGCGGCACGGCGCCGGCCTGAGTTCAAGGGAGAATGCATCATGCTGAATTACCCTGCTGCCTATCAGTCCACCAAAGGCTCGGCGCTCGACGTCGACAAGACGTTCTATCAGCGCATCGCCTCACAGCACGATACCCGCACGCTGGTCGAATCGATCGTCGTGCCGATCCGCTCGGGGCAGGCGTGGACCGTGCCGGCCGGCCACGTGTTTCGCATTGTCACGATCGAAGGCCCGCAGGTTGCCGACCTGAACATGTGGAACCGGCACGACCCGCGCGAGCGCATGTGGGCATCGCGCACGCGCCAGTTGCAGCAGGCGCACGTGAGCACGTTCGACCGTCTGTGGTCGACTCTGCCCTTCCTGCGTCCGATGGTGACCATCACGGATGACAGTCTCGCAAGCTACGGCGTCGACGAGCACGGCGGCCGTGTCCACGATCTGCTCGGCACGCGCTGCGACCCCTATGTGAACCGCATGCTGACCGGCGAGGATTTTCATTTCCACTGCCACTCCAACCTGACGCGCGCCATCGCTCCGTATGGATTGACTGAGTACGACGTCCACGACGTGCTCAACGTGTTCCAGTGCACCGGCCTGAATCTCGAAGACAAATACTTCATGAAGGCGTGTCCGGCAAAGAAAGGCGATTACCTCGAATTCTTCGCGGAGATCGATTTGCTCTGCGCACTGTCGACCTGTCCGGGCGGCGATCTGTCAGTGCCGATGTGGGGACCCGACGCGCGCGATCCGCTGGAAGTGTGCCGGCCGCTTGGCATCGAGATCTGGCAACTCGCGCCACAGATGCTGGACGGGTGGACGCCGCCGGCTGTGGCTGCCTACAAGGGGCAGCACGGAATGGTGCTGAATCAGCCGCAATGGAAGTAAGGCTGCTGCAGCCCGCCCTGATGGAACTCCGCCAGGAGCAAGGCGAGGCCATCCGCCTGGAGCAGTTGCACGAGTCCTTCGAGCGTGCACTGCGCGAAGGTCATCTGGTGTCTGTCTGCTTCACGTCGGCGGCCAACGGTGCCGGCATCGCGGATCTGCCCGATGTGTTCGCGGTGCCTCCTGCCCGGCAGGAATCGATGGTGGCGCAGCACAAAAGCCGGCGCGACACCGCGCTGCCGTGAATGGCCGCCGCTCCCCTTGCATCTGAGGACATCATGAAAGTTATCGTACTCGGTGGCGGGGTAGTCGGTGTGACAACCGCGTACCAGTTACAGAAGGATGGCCATGAGGTCGTGATCGTCGAGCGACAGCCTTTAGTCGCAGCGGAAACCAGTTGGGGTAACGCGGGCATGATCGCGCCCGGGCATTCCTTTGTCTGGTCCTCGCCCAAGGCGCCAATGATTCTGCTCAAATCGCTGGTGCTGAAGGATCAGGCGTTGCGCTTCAAGTTCTCGGCGGATCCCAGGCTTTACAGCTGGTCGTGGCGCTTCCTGATGGAATGCACATCAGAGAAGGCGCGCCGCAATACCCTGCTCAAGCATCGGCTTGCCGCGTACTCGCAACGCGTGCTGCAGGATGTGATCGCTGAGGACGCCATTGAATACGATCGAAATGACCGCGGAATTCTGTATTTCCATCGAACCCAGGAAGCGTTGGACCGCGGAGTCGAACACATGAAACTGCTGGAATCCGATGGGCAAATCATCAGGGTTCTCAGCCGCGATCAGGTCGTCGCACTCGACCCGTCGCTGGCTTCGGCAAAAGACAGGATAGCGGGCGCCATTCATTGCCCGACCGATGAGACCGGCGACCCTGCGAAGTTCACCCGCGCCCTTGCGGAAAAGATTGGCGCGCGTGGCGGTACGCTTCTGTCGGACACCACTATCGACGGCTTCGAAACCGCCGGGCAGGACGTGGTGGGCATAAGAACGAGTCGAGGCCTTGTAAAAGGCGACGCGTATGTGCTCGCCCTTGGCCCCTACAGTCCGGTTCTTGTCCGACAGATCGGCATCGATCTTCCGATCTATCCGATCAAGGGATACGCCCTCACGATTCCGATCGACGGCCGGCCATTGCCGCCCACCGTTGCAGCGGTCGACGAGCACAACCTGGTGGCAATCTCACGCTTCGGCGACCGGATCCGGGTCACCGCGACGGCGGAGTTTGCTGGCTACGACACGAGCCACAAGCCTTCTGATTTTGCGTTTATGAAGAGCGTGACACAGGAACTCTACCCTGCCGGCGCCAACTACGATCGCGCCGACATGTGGGCCGGGCTCAGGCCGATGACGCCGACGAACTTGCCATTTTTTGGGCGCAAGAAGTATCGCAATCTTTTTCTGAATACCGGTCACGGTCATATCGGCTGGACCATGTCACACGGATCGGCTCGAATCACGGCCGACCTGATCGCGGGACGAACACCGGCGATTCCGATGGTGGGGCTGCTTTGCGACTGATAGCGACGCGTTTTGCAGTCAAAACGTCGTGCGCCAGGGCATTGTTCGGAAGGGGTGTTGCGAAGTGGTGTCGGCTGGGGGAGAAACTGGAAATCGTAAAGCCGGTTGAGATAACGCCATACATACAAAGCCGGACAGAAACTGGCTACCCGGGGATTTGCCGGTGGACCAGGTGATTGCCGATGGTGCGTACTACAGCATCGAGCGTTCCGAAGCGCTCTCACGCGCGGGCGTGACACCGGTGATTCCCCCGCCGGCTCACGCCGTCGTGCATGGCGATGAGCGGACCCGTTGGCATGATCAACTTGTCAGACACATCCACGACACAGGCATCTATGCGTTCCACAACAAATACGGCTACGGTTTGCGCGCGCGAGTCGAAGCCCAGGTTTCGCGCATCAAGCGATGCATCGGAACGCGTTTGCTGACGCGAAAAACCGAATCACAACAGCACGAGGGCGTGATCATCGCCAACATCATTAACCTGTGGAACGCCTTTGCCAAACCGGTTTCCGTTAAAAATGCATAGTCGCGTCCGCAGCACGGAAACTCGGACCCTTCCGAACAAAGCCCAGCAGCAGCGCAAGCGCTTAGTCAGGCTTCCCGTAACAAAAGATGCTTTCGCCTGCGCTTTGCCACTTCATCCATCAGCCGACATACCAACCGCCCCCGCGAATTCGCGGGGGCAGCCTACCAAGTCGCCTTCAGGGACCGCGACCTGCTGCGGGACGGGTTCCATCAGTACTTGATGTCCCGCTTTGCCTGGCGGCCACCTTGCTTCGTGTCGCGCTTGTCCTGCCGACACTGGGAGTTGCTCTTTTCGTTTGCGGCCCGGCAGTCGACCTTGTTCGAGCGCGCCTCATGTTTGGCGCTCTGGTTGACGTTCCTGCCGGCTTGCCGCTGTTGCGACTGGTTGGTGGCGAATGCTGAGCCCGATAGCACCAGGAGTCCGGCTGCGGCGAACATCGCGCTCGACCGCCTCCAGATTCCGCTTCTGGCTTTGACCATTTTCACGCTCCTTTGTGTGTTCGGTTGAAACGGCGATCAGTTGGCTCGTCATGCCTCCTTCGTCTGCTCGCTTCGATATGGCGTCGGGTTGGACCGAGCGGCCGGCCACCAGGGTTTATCCGCCGTGTCGGTCCCTGGAGGGAACTCCGAGTAAATATAGAGCATTTCACCGAGCGCACGGCATCGGCCGTTCTGCGAATGCTCGGGCTCGAGCATTTTGATACAACTGGTGTCACCCGGTGACAACCCGGTGACGAGCATTTCAGCATGAGGCGACCAGAGCAGGCGTTCGGGGGCGCCCGCGGTTCGCTCACGTTTGCCAACCGTCAATGAGGCGCTGCGCTGCACTGTAGCCACTCATCAGGGTCTCTGCTTCGGTAGGGAACGGGCTGCCATCGTCCCTGCCAAAGCGCAACGAATGAATCGTCGCAGGACTTGCGTCCGTCGAAATACGCACAACTGCAACGTATCCTGCGGCCATGAAAACGACCTTTTCGTTGGAAAGCCTGCCGATGGGTTCCGTGTCGACCTCAATGTGGAAGCCCTTATAACCGTATTCCCGATGCATATCGCACCACCTTTTCACAGCCTCCTGACAAGCCGTAACCGTTACCCGTGGGCCACGCACGTGGCGCCTTGATTCTGGCGCCAGTGCCCTTGGTGGTCCAGTCGCTGGCTCCCGGCCGCCCTTCCTAGCCCATGTGCAGGCCACCGTTCAGCGAAAAGTCAGCCCCTGTGGCGAAGCCCGCTTCGTCGCTGGCAAGCCACGAAACAATCGAGGCAATTTCGGTAGCT
>NZ_JARESU010000114.1:0-27499 GCF_046027075.1 Paraburkholderia sp. RL18-085-BIA-A
TAGCGGGCCTTGCTCATGCGACCGAAGCCGTTTGCTCTTCGACATGGCCGGACGCAACTGCCATATCGTGGACGCAGATCCCTTCCTGCCCTCGCTTTCCTTCCCGCATCCGGCGGTCACAACCGCCACGGCACCGATTCAATTCCCATAGCCACCGGCAGCGGAGCGGCTTAGCTCAAAGAATTTTTAGCAGGGCAGAAACGGCTCGTTCGCCACGCCCTTGTCCCGCTCATTGCGCCGTTTCCGCCCTGCTAAAAATCCTCTGGATTATCTTCATAGCCGTGAATCGAACCGATTTCATGATCTGCGGTTCGCCCCGCTTTGACTGTGGCGATACAAGCTAACGCTTGTCGGCCACTTCCAACGGTGGGGCGGCTTGGGTTGTAGGTCAGCGATCGGGCGGATTGCTGGGTGACGGCATCAAACAGCTGGACGGCAGCTTCCTGCATCCGCGAACTCACACTTTCGACCCACAACTGCCGGTCGCGCTGTCTGGGGTTCAACGGCGGTTAACTGAGTGGTCCGGTCATCCACGCCCGCTTTCCGGGGGCAGCGGTTCGGCCATTGCTGACATTGGGCTGGCTGGGTTCTTCGTCGGCAATATGGCGAACTGCTGACGATCGCGGCATCGAGCAACCCGACGGCAGCTTCCTGCATCAGCGAACTCACCCTCCCGACCCGTTACGGTCGTTAACGACTTGTGATCGAGCGTCCGCACGCAGCCTGCGGATTCAACCGGTCGATGCAACACAATAGAAGCTGCGTGAGCGGCGGGAGTGTTGCAAATGAAGCAGAGACCTCGGATCTATTTCAGCGAGAGCCAGAAGGCGCTAAGTGGGAGCGCTGGCGTAAAGGCGACACGCTTCATCAGATCACCCAATTGTTCAATCTCAACCACTCGTCGGTGAAGGGAATTCTGGTGCAAACTGGAGGAATCCAACCAGCGCCGCGTTGCCGATCCAGACTGGCGCTGACCCTTGCCGAGCGCGAGGAGATATCGCGCAGTTCATAGCGGCGCTGCGGTGCGTCCTTGTTCATCAAGGTCAGATACGGAGCGGCGAAGTACCGCTCTTCATCCGATACATCCTTTGGGTATGGCCTGCGCTTTTTCATCCTGCCAGGATACCAGGTCCGACAAAAAGTGCCTAACACTCTCTAAGAGAATCGATCTCTCCGTGTATTCGCAGGCAAAACTCAATGCTGTCGCCAGGCGGCTCAACGAACGTCCAAGGAAAACTCTAAACTTCGATACACCGGTTGAGCGGTTCCAGCAAATCGTTGCATCGACCGGTTGAATCCGCAAAAGAACGGGTACCACCTCGAGTGTCGTGCTGTAATCGCCCGGCCGGATCAGCTTACCCACTGAGGACCGCCGGCGTAGCCGCGCTCGGCGCCTTCGATCAGTATGATCGCTCTCCTACGCTGCAAGCTGGGCCGTCAATGCCGGCCGTGCAATCGAGGGCGGAAAGACGCACCAGCAGCCGTCATCGTGGCGAAAGAAGAAAATCGCACGTGAACCGCTCGAGGCCAAGGCCGCGACTCGCACATAGCGTCTCCTCTCGTAACCGGTGCGGCCGAATTGAATCACGCGCAGCCGCGTCGTCGGACTTGGTGCAAGCCATTTTTCTACCAGGAACCGCAGGGACTTCTCGGCGATGTTCATGTCCGCCTCCTTCCATTTCTGCCGCAGCTCCGTCGATCGGTGGTTGGTAGCACAATGCTGCGACTGTCGATCGTGCTGCGTACACTGAGCTAACCACGCCAGCGCCCGCTTTATTCCCGAGGCTTGCATCGGGTGATGGCGGCATGCCACGATCTCGGGCGCATCTGAACAGCTTGTCCGAGTTCTTGCAGGCCTTCTTGATCAGAGCCGAACCGGTCCAGATGCAGTTCCCTGTTCAACGGACGGATGAATGGCGGGAATAAAGAGGCGTCGTTGCACCTACAACAGAGAGACGCACAAAGATTGTGATATCGCCGATCACGAGCGGAACGCAACGCCTCCAACCTGCACTGCTCGCCCCGGGTCGGTGCACGGCTGTCTCGGATTGTGGGGTCCGTTTTCGTCACTATCGCTGGTCGCGCACCGTATCGCCCTCGATACGTGGCGTCACCCTCAGGGCCAGGCAGATGGGATGAGAAGGCGAGGGCCGGAAATAAGAGGACGGGTGCGAGGAGAAAGAAGAAGCAGACGAGGAGCTTGACGGAGATTCGTCGCTTCGGTGCATGAGTTGCTTCTTCAGTCGGACCTGTCCTGTGACAAAATTATTCTGGTTTGCGCGTCGCACGGGGAGGTGCCGTAGGCCTACCCGCGTTAAGCCATCTACGAAGCGGGATGTGCAAGCAGATTCGTGATGAAGCCGTTCAGTTCAGTTTCACCGGCGTCGGTAATCGCCCAGTAGTTCATCCCTGCTGCACTCCAGTGAGCGAGGTGATAGCCCTGCTGCTGGTAGACCTGAGGAGGCGGGCCGCCCGCGTCGTTGCCCGGCCACACATAAAGATTGATCGGGTGCAGCTTGTAGCGATAGACCATCACGGCTACCGATCGCCCATTCAGGTAGTCGAGCCGGCCGCCGACCAGCGGATATCCCTGCTGCGCAAGATCGACCACAGGCGGCGCGAAGTCCAGTTTGCCGTCGAACCACGGCTTCACAGTATGCCGGTCGGTTGAGATCACATCCGAGAGGTGATTGAACTGCAGCGAGCGAATATGATTGTCCACGAGTTCCTGAGTCAGGCGCGTATCGCCCGACGGAGCCGACAGGTACAAACCCGCGCTCCACGTGAGCGCAAGGACACTGAAAGCCATCGCGCCAACCGGCGCCCAGCCCAATGACTGCCCGCTTGCCCTCCCAGCGAACCGGTCAACCAGTTGCGCCCACAGCGAGCGCCGGCCCGGCAAGGCGGCCTTGATACGCTTCACCAGTTCAGCCGGCGCCTCCACGCGCAAATCCGCCTGCCTGAGTTGCGCACTGACGCTGCGTTGCTGCTCATAGGCCTGCTGACACTGCTTGCAGCCGGCCAGATGACGCTCGAATTCGAGCGACTCCGACAGGCTCAACTCCTTATCGATATAGCCTGGCAGCAGTTCAAACGCCTGTTCGTGATCCATCACGCCTCCTGATCCGTCGGTGCAAGCAGCGCCGCGAGTTGCTGGCGCCCGCGCCCGAGGCGAGACATCACCGTACCCATCGGGATGCCCACGATATCGGCGATTTCCTTGTACGACAATTCTTCCAGCTCCCGCAACACGATCACCTCCCGGTATTCCAGACGCAGCCCCTGCAACGCTTTGTGCACCCGCTTCTGGCTCTGGCTGCGGATGAGCATCGCTTCAGGACTGTCGTCATGGTCAGTGGTACTCGTCTCAAGGCTATGCATGTCTTCTTCGAACTCCGTGGTATCCGCAGCGTGCCCCCGGTTCTGCCGATGCCAGGTGTAGAAGGTATTGCGCACGATGCTCAATAGCCACGCACGGGCATCCTCGCCGCGGAATCCACCAAAAAACCTGAATGCGCGGAGGTACGCCTCCTGGACCACGTCCTGGGCGTCCTGGTCGTTATGCGTCAGCCAGCGCGCGACATTGAAGGCCGAATTCATATGAGGCAATACGAGCGTCTCGAAGCGCCGCGCAGTAACTGGATCGGTCATTGTCAAATCCCTGCAGTAACCGCTCTCCGTGACCGACCCTTATCAGACCAACGGCACGTCACTTTTATTCCCGGACCGGTAAAATCGGCTCCGTATTACCCCGGGGTAGCAACCGACTGTAGTGTGATCGATACGCGTATGCGGAAAAAGTCATGGGGGAAAACCTCCGTTGACGCAAATTCAACTGGCTAGCCAAACCTGTCTGGGTCGATTATCTCCGGCTCGGGTTGCCAGTCAGGGCACTCCCACGCCCGGTGCGGTGTGCACCATCCGGTGCCTTTCTTGCAATTCTACGAATCCCAACTGGTAATACCCTCGAGCATGGCAAACGGAAGAGTGACCTCCGAGGCATTGTATCCGCGCCGAAGTTCATCACGATGCATTCTCTGCCCGGCGACCGCGGCCCTGCCATTGATAACGGTACAACCGGACGGGCGGCCGACATCGCTCCAACCTGCCACCCTGTACTCCCCGTACCTGTCACCGACAGCAAGATGACGTGGACGGTGAGGTCAATGCTTTTTATCGAGAGCACGGAATATCCGGTGACGAAGCGGAGTCTTCTCATCGCATACCGCACAACACTCTTAGGAGTCTGAAATGAAGAAGCTCGCTATCACCGCCATTTCGTTTGCCGTCCTCACGTCGTCGGGCGCATTTGCCCAGAGCAAGACACGCGCCGAGGTCTATCAGGAACTGATCGAAGCGCAGCAGAATGGCCTGAACTACGTCACCGACACCTCGTACCCGGACGTCAATCCGATCTTCGAGGCACAGGTTGCCCGGATGAAGCGTCAGCATCTTGCGCAACAGCCTGCAGCGACAACGGACAGCACGACCAATTGAAGACGCGTTTCGTCCCGACTGATCTTGCGTGGTGCTTCAGGACGCGCATGCCGCGCCATCACAGCACCACGCAAATCACGTTCAGCCCAAGCCGAATTTTGCGTGGGCCCGCATCCCAACCCTTGACGAGTACGAATATGAAATCAAATTCAATGAATCGGTTTGTCGACCAGCCATTACGTGCGCTGGTTGTCTCCGGCGCAGTGCTGATGGCTACCTCAGCCAGCGTGTACGCGCAAACTCCGTCAGAACCTGCCGCACATCAGGTCACTCGTGCGGAAGTGCTACATGAACTCGAGGAGCTGGAGGCGGTCGGGTACAACCCGTCCCAGGGCGACGATGCTAGCTACCCCGCCGATATTCAGGCTGCTGAAGCAAAGGTTGCCGCCAAACATCAAGCGGAAAGCAATGCAGTAGCGGGGGGAGTCCAGAGCGGAAAGACAACGCCAACGCCCTGAGTCGCCTTCTCGCTGGTGACAATCCGCCTTGCTTCACAAGACCTGGCTGCTTGACCAAAGCAGCCAGTGACATGCCCGATTCTACGCTCAGCGTCGCAATTCAGACCGCAACAAGCTGTTTAGCGCACGTGATTGATCGCACTGCCTGGGAGCCGCAGCCCTCCCGCATGTCCAGGCAATGGCCCCGATAGCACGCGAATAGAACGAGCACGCGTCGATTCAGGCCGGAAGGCACACGATGCTCGCCACGTTGAAGCGCGACGACGGCGTTAAGGAAACTGGTCGGGGGTTCGTTGAGTATCTGGCACTGGCTGAACGTGTGACTGATCACTGGACCCGAGCACTTCGGACTCGCCAGCGCCGCCGAATACCCTGCGATCCAATCCACCGTCGCCGTCCGGTCCGCCCCAAGCCGACGCGCCCAGCGGCGCTCCAATCAGAGCCGAGCCGACCAGCTTCGATAACCGCTCTCATCTGACGTTCTCCGCCCTTCGAGGATCATCCAAAGTCACCTGTCGCGATCCGCATCCAAGGGAATGGAGTGATCGCCGCCAGAATCCCGCAGTCGATTACGCGAACACCGCGCCCCGAGCCCTCTTCCGGACGGTTGCTCAACTTCTGGCGGCACTAGCTCCTGCAGGGCACATCTAATGGACGGTAATCGTCTCCTTCATGGTCGGGTGTATGCCGCAGAATACCTTGTAGACACCCGGCTTATCGAACTTGAACTGGAAGGTATCATTCTGATCAAGTGCGGCGGAGCGAAAGATTCCGGCGTCGTTAACGACCGTATGCGGTTCACCGTCGAGATTCTTCCATGTCACGGTCGCGCCTGCCTTGATGGAGAGCGACATCGGCGAGAACATGAAATTCTTTATCACGACGGCATCGGACTCCTGCGCCTGCACGACGGAGAAATCTGCGGATGCTGCCATGAGCATCCCGAACCCAAGGGCGACGATAATGGCGCGTCGAAGAGTAGTGGTTAGCATGACATGGTTCCTGGTTGATGAGTACCGTGTGTCGATTCAGATGAGCGTCGTGTCGGCGAGCGTCGTCCTGAGGGGATGGCGCTTGATCTTGATGCTGGTCACGCCAAGCATCCTCGGAAGCTGATCGCTCGCGACCTTCAGCGGCCCAGGTCCGGGCCCGTTGCCGGCCGTCGGTTGCGGATAGGCCGTTGAGCGCGCCGTATGGAAGGTAATATTGCCCTCCACCTTCGACACGATCTGATGGATATGCCCATTCAGTACCGTGACCGAACCGAAGCGCTTCAGATAGCTCATCGCCTGGCCAGCATCGCCTGTGCCCCAACCCCATGGTTCGTAAATCGTCCACATCGGCATGTGCGCGAAAACGACTATCGGAGTGCTGGTTGAACGACCTCTCAGATCGCTTTCCAGCCAGGCAAGTTGATCGTCGCCAAGCCCCCCCAAACCGTTTGGCTTGAAATGCATGACGTTGACGAGACCGACAAAGTGCACGCCGTTGTGATCGAAGCTGTAATAGCCATTGTTGTCGGAGGCTTGACCGAAACGGTTGAAGTATTCAGTTCCAGCCCCGTCGGTCACATCATGCTCGCCGGGCACGGTATGCAACTCGGTGATATTCAGGCCCGACATTAGTTGGGCCGCGAGATCGAACTCCTCTGGCTTGGAAAGATGCGTAATGTCGCCAGTGTGAATCGTCAGCGCCGGCTTGACCGGCATCGCGTTGACGAAGTCAATTGTCTGCTTAAGCGTGCCCGCGACATCCGGATTGGCTTCCTTGTTGAAGCCAATATGACTGTCGCTGATCTGCAGGAACAGGGGGACGCCCGACACGGCTGACGAATCCTTCGCCGTTGCGGCGAGGGCTAATTCCACCGGCGTAAGAACACCGCCGGCCAGGACAAACACAGTGCCCACGCCTCCGAAGGCGAGACATCTCAACGTGCCGCGGCGCGACGGGTCGGATGGAAGATCTGACGACATATAGTCCTCACGATTAGGTTGAAGAGGTAGACCGCCGGATCATCCGACGGACCTCCCAACTGGGTTCAAGAGCAAGACTATCGGATCATCCGTTTTATTCCCGCCTGCGCGACATTGCGAATGAGCCCGTGGGTCCTGTCGTCTTTGTTGTCGGCAGTGTCCGCGCACCTGGGTCGCAACGGTCGGTGCGTCACGGCGATGTGATCAGGAATGGTGGCAAAAAAGCGTCACCCTTCCGCTGGTGGATGCTGGTTAGCTGGCGGCGAACTGACTTTCCATTCGGGCAAGTGGCTTTTTGAAGGCCAGGGAATATCCCGCGACGAAACGGCGTCTACTCCCTGCATACCGCACAACACGGTCAGGGAAGGCCCACAGGCCGGTCCCCCGTTCCGACCTGAAGACAGGAGAAATGCCAATGAACCCGTTCGATCTTCGCGGCAGCCCGTTCCCCAATGCGTACAGCCCGGGGACAGCCGGCCGACAGGGGGCGGCGAACAGCCACCCAGGTTCACGCCGCCAGCGCACAAGCAGGAAGGCCTTGTCGGGCATCCGAGCGGTAGCTCTGATCGCTGCCGTGTTCGGGTGGCTGATGGCTGCAGGATGCACGTCGCTACCGCAGACCAGCAGCAATGAATGCGTAGGTCCAGTCAGCTACTGCCAACTGTTTTTCGGCTCCTGAACAGCAGTTCTCTACACGTCTGATGTCAGGGGGAGAAGGTGAAACAGACTTTGCGCCGTTTGCAACTCGGATCGGGCGTGGTCATGCTGATCTATGTTTTTCTCCACCTGATCAATCACGCGCTTGGGATCTGGTCGCTGGAATTTGCCGGGCAAGGTCTCACGTTAGCGATGCGGCTCTGGCATAGCACGCCCGGAACGGTCCTGCTTTACTGTTCGGCCGGCCTGCATTTTGCACTGGCTCTGCACACGATCTACGGGCGCCGCTACTGGGCGCTCCCACCAGCCGAATGGATACGCCTTTGGGCAGGACTAAGCCTTCCTTTACTGCTTATCCGCCATGCGGTGGGAACTCGACTCGCGGCATCGCTTTATGGCTTCGAACCGAACTATGAGCGGATTGTAATATCGCTGATCACGAGCGGCACGCAAGGCTTGCAACTCGCGCTGCTCGCGCCGGGGTGGATACATGGTTGCCTCGGACTGTGGTTCCGGGTGCGCCACCACGCGAAGGTGCAACGCGCGAAGCCCGCGTTTTTTGCTCTGCTCGTCCTTCTGCCACTAATGTCCGCGGCCGGCTTTGTCCGGATGATGCGCGCCGTCGTGGTAATGCATGCCATCCTCCCGACGCCCGACCCGAAACTTGTCGCTCATCAGCTCGCACTCGACGCGTGGCGTCACAATCTTGTAGCCATCTACCTGGCGCTGGTCATCACCGCTTTCGTGGCTGGCCAGACGCGCAACTGGTTTGAGCGCCGACGAATGCGTGACTCATAGCGCTAACGAAAACTTGAAAAAGACGCTGCTGGCGGCAAAGGACGCCTGAGCGCCCCACTGCCCCGTTATCTTCTTCACTCCGGTATGTTGGGTATTGGCCGGCCTGCACCGGCATGCTTGTCGAAACAATTCGGCCAGGCGCCGTGAGCACTGCGCGGCGGCGCCCCCGGTTTTCACGACAACGGGTGGCTCCGTCACTACTTGACCGTGAAGGTGTACTCACCCTCCATACGGTGCCCGTCGGCGCCAACGGCCACCCACGTGACCGTGTACACCCCCGGCGTCAATGCGTTTAACGCCACCCACATATGTTTCGCGTTCGACGGATCGACCACCGACTTGCCATTCGTCACGGACCTGCCCCGCACATCGGTCACGGTGATTGCACTGAATTCCGATTCGAGTCCGTCATCGAAATCGATCGCCACCGCATTTTGCGAGCTGGGCACGGCGGAGCCAGCGGCAGGTACTTCATGTTTCGGGAAAACGTGAGCGCGTGCCAGTCGCGCGATCGCCAGGGTCATCGCAGCGACGAGGCCGCGCGCGGCGGATGCATTCAGAAAAGAGGTTTTCATGGATCGATCAGAGTTTTGCCTTGAGAGTTGGGAAGCAGTTCATCGACAGCGATCGAGGCCGGAAAGTTGCGGCCGCCACCGAGCCCTTGAGGCGGAGCAGTCAGCGAACCGGCCAGGCAATCGGAGGCGCCACACCGAAGCATCTTTACGTGAACGCGGCGTCTTGCCTGGACCTGATGCGACGCTCGCGCGGCCGCCGCGATACTGACCAGACAGGTTCGCGCTCGAATCAGCACCACCGGGCACCCGACGATACATTCGTCATCCTGCGGGGCGAGGCGCACCCGCTCCGGCGCTCGTTGATCAACATGGCACTACAGCCGATATCCTCGTGCAGATGTGCCGTAACAAAACGATGACGAAGCGCATTTTCCGGGGTCTGGCTAACACGTGCGCTCGTGCACCGAACAAGCCGGTCATCAACGAGCCACGCAGTCACCCCGCGGCCAGAGCCCGGATTCATGATTTGGCCAATGTCATGCACTTCGGCATGGTCAATCAGCGCTTCGCGATCAACGCGTCACTCTAGCGACACCCGCATCTTTTTGCTTGCGCTCCTGGTCAAGCTGAAAGCGTTCTTCTGGACTATCGCCTGGCGAACGTCAAACCGGCCCAATCCAGCTTCAAAACTTTCAAAATCTACGTCGGCATTGATCGTGACGCGAACCATTTGTCTTTGGGTTTCAGATGTCTTCACTTTGAGCTCCTTCGAGATCGCATTGGGTTAATACATAAGAAGGAATTCACCTGTCAGGGCACAACTGCCCTACGGAGAATCCTGAAATACGTCGCGCTCGGAACGCTTTTACGATTCCTGAACAGTCTTACCTATATACGGGACCACGATATGCTAAACATTCGTATCGTTCAGCCATCTATCAGTGCGCACTCGCGGCGGCATCGCTTGAACCGCCAGCCTTACTCGGCTTGGTGATCCAGATGAGCGGAATGATGATGATCATGATGATCGCGGCCCCGTAGAACACGTCATTCAGCCCCAACATGGCGGCCTGCGCTTGTACCGTCTGATCGAACAACGCGTACGAAGCACCTTTTCCCAGGCCAAGCAGCGAATGGTAGGCATCTATTTGCGCATTGAAGATCGGGTTGGTCGGGCTGGACTGCTGCGTCAGGATCTCGTGATGCAAGATCGTTCGGTTATTCCACACGACGTTCGCCAGTGACGTACCGACACCGCCGAAGAACACGCGTCCGAAGGTGGACAGGCCGGCAGCGGCCGGCACCTTTTCGGGTGGCTGCCCTGACAGGATGATCACGGTGAGCGGAGCGAAGAAGAGCGCCATCGGAATACCCTGCAGGAGGGTCGGCAGGATGATGTATCCCTCGCTGATATCGGTATAGAAATACGTGCGCATGAAGTAGACGATCGCGAATCCGATGAACGCGCACGTGCCGATGATGCGGGCATCGGAACGCGGCAGAATCTTGCCCATGATGGGCGCGCCGATTACCGCGAAAATGCCCAGCGGCGCCGTAGCGAGCCCCGCGTCGACGGCTCGATATCCGAGGTATTCCTGCATCCACTGCGGAAGCAGCACCAGCGTTCCGAAGAAGATGGCATACGCGACGGCAATCGACACGGTGCCTCCGAGAAAGTTGCGCTGCTTGAACAGGGTCAGGTCGACGATCGGGTTCTTGTCCGTCAGCTCCCAGATAATGAATGACGCGAGACCGACCGCGGAAACGATAGCCAGCACGACGATCGTGCTCGACGAGAACCAGTCGAGATCCTTGCCCTTGTCCAGCATCACCTGAAGCGACGCGACCCAGACGATCAGCAGCAGTAGCCCGACAACGTCGATTGGCAGCTTTCTGGCCGGTGTATCGCGCTTGCGATAAAGAATCCAGACCATCGTGGCAGCGAACAGCCCGACCGGGATGTTGATATAGAAGATCCACGACCAGCTATAGCTGTCGGTCACCCACCCGCCGAGGGATGGCCCGACAATCGGCCCGGTCACCACGATCATCGAGAACAGCGCGAGCGCCAACGAGGATTTCGCCTTTGGCCACGAACTGAGCAGCAGCGCCTGCGACATAGGGATGAGCGGCCCGGCGACAGCCCCCTGCAGCACGCGCGCAAGCAACAGGATAGGCAACGTCGGAGCGATGCCGCACAGCCAGGATGCGAACACAAACAACAGTATCGAGCCGATGAACAGCCGGACCTGCCCCAGCCTCTGCGTCAGCCAGCCAGTCAGCGGGATCGCGATTGCATTCGCAGCGGCAAAGACGGTGATGACCCACGTGCCTTCGTCAACCGATACGCCGAGGTTTCCGGAAATGGTTGGAATTGCGACGTTAGCGATCGACGAGTCAAGCACGGTCATAAAGCCCGCCAGGCCAACGCTCAGGGAACCCAGAGCGAGCGTCGCCCCGGTCAGCGGCGGGTGATTTGGATGGTTGGTGTTCATGGTGATACGGCTATCCTGTGTCGGGCAAGAAAGGCGCGGCATCTTTCATGTGCCGCGTTCCAATGAGCGAGCATCATTTGTTTTCCGCGATGATCCGTGCGATAGCGGCATCGGCCTCGTCGCCGTACTTTGCGAAGACGTCAGTCTTATAGGTCGACGTAGACACCGTACCGGGCTGGGCACCGGCAGGGTCCTTGACGTCGACATCCACGTTCATTGACAGGCCCACACGCAGCGGATGCTTCTCCAGTTCCGCGGGTGGAATCTCGATGCGCACCGGCAGCCGCTGCACCACCTTGATCCAGTTGCCCGTCGCGTTCTGCGCCGGCAACAGCGCCAGTGCCGATCCGGTGCCCGGCGTAAAGCCCACCACCTTGCCGTGATAGACGACGGACGAGCCGTAGACATCGGCCTTCAGCTCAACAGGTTGTCCAACCCGGATGTGACGAAGCTGCCACTCCTTGAAGTTCGCATCGACCCAGACCTGCTCGAGCGGCACAACGGACATCAGCGGTGTGCCGGGTGACACGCGCTGCCCGACCTGAACAGAGCGCTGGGCGATGTACCCGGTTACGGGGGCCGGCAACGTGGTCCGCGCATACGCCAGGTATGCGTCGCGAACGTGTGCGGCACTCGCGAGGACATCCGGATGTTTCTCGACCGAGGTGTTAGCCGTCAGCGCGCGATTGGCACCGAGCTGCTGCTGGGCAGCGTCCAGCGCAGCCTGAGCCGACCTGACGGCATCCCGTGCATGCGAGATTTCTTCGTCCGACACGGCCCCCGTCATACCGGTGGAAAGCCGGCGTTTCAAATCGTCCTGTGCCTTCGAAAGGTCCGACTGGCGCTGAGCAATATCTGCGCGATATTTGTCATCGTCGACATACAGGCCATGGACGCTACGAACGGTTTGGCCCAGATTGGCCTCGGCCTGTTGCAATGCAATCTTTGCGTCCGCTGGATCAATCTGGACGACCGGTTCGCCCTGTTTCACGACCTGCGTATTGTCCGCATTGACCGCGATGACTGTGCCCGTGACCTGGGGCGTGATTTGTACGACGTTACCGTTGACGTACGCATCGTCGGTATCCACGTGGTAACGGGCGTCAAGGAAATAAAAGGCGCCATACGCAGCGCCTGCGATCCCGAGGGAAGCGACAAGCAGCGCAAGCAGCAGTTTGCGTTTTCCGGATTTCTTCGCCGGTTCGTTGACCGACGGTGACTGAGGGGTATTCATCGATAGCTCCAACAAGGTTTAAGGTACGCCGTCCCGTGTCTACGCCTGACGGCCGATTTGGTCATTCATTGAGTTGTCGTGCCGTTGGACGGCGCAGGAATCGGTGTCTCTGCATTCGCCGCAAGGCCTGCGCGCGAGGCGTCGAAGCCGCCGCCTAGTGCCTTGATCAACCCGATCTGCTTGCTGCGGCGGTCCATCTCGAGATTGACGACGGCCGTTTCGGCTGCCAGCCGGTTGTCGTCGGCGTTCAGCACCTGCAGTTGCTGGTTCAAACCGGCCTTGTATCGAACGATGGCGAGTTGATACGCCTTGGTCTGCGCATCCAGTGCCTGCAGCGCATCGACCATTTGACGGTCGGACGAATGGATCTGCGTGACCTGCGTGGCAACATCGGACAAAGCGTTGATCAATGTCTGGTTGTACGTGGCGACGTCGTAATCGAAGTCCGCATAGCGGCCCTTCAATTGGGAGCGCAGTGCACCGGCGTCGAAGATAGGAAGATGAATCGCGGGCCCCGCCTGAATCTGCCGGCTTCCGGCCGTGAGGAGCCGCCCCCAGCCAAACGCATCGAATCCCGCCGCTGCGGAGAGATTGACGTCCGGATAGAACTCAGCCTTCGCCTCCTTCACATCGTGGGTTGCTGCATCCACCTGCCAGAAGGCCGCAACGATGTCCGGGCGACGCGAAAGCAGATCGGCGGGCAGGTTGTCGGGAAGCGCGACGCTGGCACCCGCTCCAAGCGAAGGATTGGCGATCTTGAGGCCGCGGTCCGGCCCATCGCCAAGCAGGGCGCCGAGCTGGTAGCGTACGGTCGTGATCTGTCCATCGAGGTCGCTGACGCTGGAGCGGCTCGTTGAGGTTTCGCCATAGGCAGTCTGCCGTTCCACATTGGTGTCGCGTCCCGCGCCAACGCGGCCATCCGTGATTTGCCCGATGTCCTCGCGATTCTTGACTTCGCGGGCCTGGATATCACGCAACGCATAGAGCTGCGCAAGATGGTTGTATGTGCCAGCCACCGAGGCAGCCAGCGAGATTCGCACCTCCTCGGCTTCGGCGTCGGCGACCTTTTCCTGCGAGACGGCCTGACGAAGCTTTTCCCGATTCTTGCCCCACAGGTCGAGGTCAAACGAAGCGCTGACGAGCACGTTGTTCTCGCTCTGCCACGTGCCACCGTAGGGCGGCGGAACGATGCCATTGCCCGTATAGAGCTGACGCGTCCACGCATAACTGCCCGTTACATTCGGATAGAGAGTCGAGTTGGCGCTGCCGACATATGAAGAGGCTTTCTCGATGCGGGCGCGTGCCTGGTCGATGGTCGGATTGTCCTTTAACGCTTCGTCGATCAGTGCGGGTAGCTGTGGATCGCCGAACTGTTTGGCCCAATCCATGGCGGGCCACTGTCCGCCCTCGGCGGGCAAACTCTGCTTCGTCTCGAACTTTTCGGGCGGTGCAATCTCCTTGTCGCTCTTGATTCCGGCGTAGTTGACGCATCCGGCCAGGCCGATAGCCGCTACCGCCGCGGCTATCGAGGCCGTCCATGCGCTCGCTCGCAGTTGGGGTCGATGGTGATTCATCATGGTTTCGATTTTCCTTTGGCTCATCTGGGAAATATGTCTTCGCACATGTGAAAGTGCATATGCACACAATCGTGTTCAGGTGTTTACGTATCGATGCGTGAAGTGAATCAGTTTGTCGCTTTGTGGTTACCTTTCGGACAGGTCGGTCGTCATGCGGAACAGTTCACTACGCAGATGAGCTGCCTGCTGCAGTCCAAAGCTACGTTCGAAGCTGGTCTGCGCAGCTGCCCAGTGAGCAGCCGCTTCGTCGAGCTTCGCCGACCCTCTCCTGGTGAGTACGACGCGCAGTCGCCGATAGCTTTGCCCTTCGGGAGGGGCAACCACCAGTCCACGCCGGAGCAAGGGTTTAAGCACCCGAACGAGAGTCGTTCTGTCCATCACCATCGCCTTGGCCAGGTCAGCCATGGTCAAATTCGGATAACGATCTAGCGTGCTGAGAATACTGAACTGCGTGGGCGTGATGTCGGCCTCGGACAGATAACGCTCGTAAAGCTTCGAAATGTGTCGAGCGGCCTGGCGAAGGGCGAAACAGTCGTCGTTCTGAAGATCATTTGAGTGCATACGCACAGATTAATGCAGCGACCGCCGGGAAGCGATGCGCTCCAGGTTATCAGTTTGTTGTGGTTTCTCGCCCCAATTGCCCGAGGAACATCGGGAATTCTGCCTGGGGCGCCGACCTGGCGCGCACGTGGTCCGGATCCAATCGGCCTCGCCACCGAAAGTAGCGACTTACGCGGCCCTTCTTACTTCCGTCGTGTTTCGCGTGCCGTTTTACCGGACTAGCGCGATATCGCCGGCGCCGCGAAAAAGACAGCGGCATAGTCGATAAACGCGCGTACCTTGGCAGGCAGCAGGGTCCGATTGCTGTATGCGAGCTGGATGTCGATGCTGTCGTGGACAAGCTGCAAATCGGTGAGCAGGCGCACGAGCTTTCCCGAGGCCAATTCGTTCTCTACAAGCGCTAAGGGCACGACATCGATTCCGAAACCTTGCAACACCATTTCACGATTGAAGGCGGGGCTGTTCGACGAAACATCGAAACGAAGCGGAACGCGCAGTTCGGTCTCGCCCGTCCGGAAGCCGATGCTGGGGCGGCGAATGGACGGCGACATCGGTACAAAAAGATGATTGGCCAGTTCCGACGGATGCCCCGGCGTTGATGAGGCCTGCAAATACTCTGGCGTCGCGACGATGACGATCGGAATTCGTTCGAGCAGACGCACGACCGTCGTTTCACTCGTCAGCATGTATGGAACGACGATGCCAAGGTCGTACCCGTCGGCGACCAGGTCGACAGGCCGCTCCGTGAGCGTCACGTCGAGCGTGACCTTCGGATGGGCCCGCTTGAATCCGGCGATCAAGGGAACCAGCCGGCTTACCGCCGTCGTCGTATGGGCGACAAGGCGCAAGACGCCGCCCGCTTCCCGTGTCTGGGTTGCTACGTCCGCTTCGAGTGCATCCAGATCATCCAGGATGCGCACACAGCCTTCGTAGAATCGTTCCGCGGCTTCGGTGAGTGAGACCTGTCGAGTGGTCCGATTTAACAGCCGGCATCCCATCCGCTCTTCCAGCCCCGCTATGGCCCGCGACACCGCTGGCCGGGCCAGTCCATGAATATCCGCCGCTCGGGTGAAGCTCTTCAGTTCGACCACCGAGCGGAAAACGCGCAGGCTTTCGACATATTCCATGGTGAGATCTCTTCGACGAACGGGAACAGAGAATGGACGGAATGCCGCTTTCAGCATTGTTGGGCGTCCAGCTGCGGACCATGTCTCCCACTATATTTCAGAAGATAAGCAACTGTTGACCCGGCGACAGACAGCAGTCTATGTCAAGTGGCGCGACGGATATGGTCGGCGTGGATCCCCGTGCCCCGCGGGCGGCCCGCAAGAAAACTGCGCGAAATTACTGCCGCAATTACGGTTTCTTTCCCTTGCCGAGGCTATGTCGTCCGACTGCGCTCAAGGTCAATTGCTCCTGCACTGACGTGCAATCGTGTCGATTTCCGTCGGCCTATTCTTGCCTTGAAAGGTCGCTGAAATTCTATGAGAGCGTTGGAGTTGAAGTCCAGTGATCGCCTAAACCCCAAACCGATAGACCTCCGAAAATGCTCTTCGAGGAAAAACTCTTCGTGATAGCGAGAAGGAACCATCCGGTAATAAAAACCTTGATTACGCTCGACCAGCACCGTCGCGCTGGACATGTCACCTCCGAGATCGCAGGATGGACGACATCCGGACGTGCCATCGAAGAAGCGCTCGGCGACGTCGGTTCGCGACGGGAGAAGTATGTCCGGGTCCAAAGCTCGCTCGCCGTGCCGTGTGTTGTGGCTAGCTCGGACCCATCGCAACGGAGAGCGTGCAAACTTTTGCACGCTCTTGGCTGCCGCTCAACGAGAGAAATTCGACTGGACGGACGTAAGAGCGACTTGATCCACACATCGGAGCTCGCCCTGAGCGTCGTCAAGACCTTTGGCGACCGGATGGCCGATGGCTCCATGCCGAAGCGGAAGCCAAAAAGCGGGCACTGTTGGTTATTTTCTATTAAGGCGGACCTTGGCAGACCTGGAGCCAGGCTGATTCCCTTAACGTCACCGAACTCGCCCCTCACCGCTGAGTTCGCATTGTCTTGCCGGCGCTCTGCAAGCCCTGGATATGCATCATCACCTCTTCGAGGCTTGGCGCGCCTGCTGCGACCGCACTGAGGAACATGCTGATTGAGAACTCCACCACCTGATCGATTGAAAGCGGCTTATCGGATCGAGGCATGCGATCTGACAGGATCAGCGTCGCGAGTCCGTGCTCCATGCTCCAGGCAGCATGGGTGACGAGCGTCAGCGATTGCTCTTCCCATTGCCTTTCCAACGCGAATTGCTCGACAGACGAAGCGAAAAGCCGGAACGACTTCGTGGTCTCCGTGCTGAGCTCCGGGTAAGAATCGCGCGCGACGATCCGAGGACCGACCATCAATTCGAATAACCCCTTATAGCGCTGGGCAAACTCGACATAGACCCTCATCATCCGATATGCCTTTGAAAGCGCCGTCTCGTCGGATGTCGCTATTCCGACGCGCAGCGCCGCGAGATCGCGAAAGCCATCTGCCGCAATGGCAGCCAGCAGACCTTCCTTGCCGGCGAAATGGTGAGAAGGCGCAGCCTCCGACACACCTGCTTTACGTGCCAGGTAGCGCAGACTGAGTTCGTGGACGCCTATCTCCTCCAAAGCGCGACGCCCCTCTGCAATCAGTGCATTACGCAGATTTCCGTGGTGATAGGGCACGGTCACGTCAGAAGATGCTTTTGAATTCACGATGACACCATGGAAGTGTTCAGACGATTAAAAGGACAAATCTGGTTTCGCAACAGGCCTCGCACGTCGCTTGCCGATATCCCGGCGCACATCCTAATCGCACTCTGCTCGCCCCAACACCGGGAATACCCTAATTTTAAACCAACTTATCAGTGTTAGGATCGTGCCATGGATTCGCACGGCACAAGGCATGGACTGTTTTAGCGCGGCGTAGGCGCGGAACCCACAGCCAGATCGTTGAAAGCGGCAAACCTGCCTGGCCTGACACGCTTTCAAGGTAGATATATACCTTGTATTTCGGAGTCCTATATTTTTCACAGTCTTCGTAAACAATTCGTCCGGTAACCCATCGGACCAACATGCAGGATAGGACATGAGCATCGTTCTCTTTGAAAAACACGGCGCCGTCGGCGTCGTCACCATGGCAAAGCCGCCTCACAACCTGCTCGAAGACATCTTCATTCAGGAACTGCTTGCCGCGTACAGCAGAGCCGTCGAGGAAGGGTGTCGCTCGATTCTCCTGCGTAGCGGCATGCGCCATTTCTGCGCCGGCGCGGACGTGACAGCTTTCGCAGCAGGCGGCCGACGCCGCGATCAGGCTAACCTCGAGGCGCTCCTCGATGCCCTCGAGAATATCCGCATCCCTGTGATAGCGGCTGTGCACGGCGGCGCGCTCGGCGGTGGCTTCGAACTGGCATTGACCTGCGACATGATCCTGGCGGCCGACACGGCTTTCTTCGGCATGGCAGAAGCGTCTCTTGGTCTGTTGCCGCTGCTTGGCGGCGTCCAGAGGGTCGTGCAGCGTGTGGGCGTGGCACGCGCCAAGGAAATGGCGATGTTCGGCCGGCGCCACGATCCGGTAGCACTCGAACGCTGGGGTGCCGTCAACCTCGTCGTCGCCGAGGCGGAATTGCCGAATGTATCGATGTCATGGGCCCGTCAGCTTGCGGCCGGCCCAACGGTCGCTCTGGGCGGCATCAAGAAACTGGCGAATCTCTCAGCACGTCGTGGCATCGAAGGTGCCGATGCACAGCAGACCGAGGTGAACAACATGATGTGGGCAAGCGCCGACCAGAAGCGCGGCCTGCAGGCCTTCGCGAAGACCGGTCCGGGCTCCGCAGTATTCGAGGGGAACTGAACATGAACGCACCACTCGACGGGCTGAAGGTCATCGACTTCACACGCGTGCTCGCAGGCCCACTGTGTACCAAAACGCTGCGCGATCTCGGCGCCGACGTAACAAAGATCGAACCGCCCGGTGGCGACTCAGGTCGCGGAGGCGTGCCGCACATCGACGGCATGTCGGTCTACTATGCGCAGCAGAATGCGGGCAAACGCAACCTCAGCATCGACCTGAACTGGCCTGAAGCACGCGAAATCGTGACTGACATGTGCCGCGACGCAGACGTCATCGTTGAGAATTTCCGCCCCGGCACACTCAACCGCTTCGGTCTTGGCTATGAGCAGGTTCGCGAGTTTAATCCGGGCGTCGTCTACGTTTCCGTCAGCGGCTACGGACAGACGGGCCCATGGCGCAATCGACCCGCGTTTGCCCCGACGGTCCAGGCGGAAACCGGTCTGACCGACATTCTGCAGCAGCACTACGGCGACTCGCTCACTGAACTCAAGAACGATGCCTGTAGCCATGCGGATGTCTACACGGGTCTGCATGCCGCCATTGCGGTGCTCGCCGCCATTCAGCATCGCAACCGCACCGGTGAAGGACAGCACGTCGACGTCGCGATGGCCGCGACCATGCTGGCAGTGAACGAGCGCGCCGGCGCACAACTTTCCGGAATCGACACGCAGGGCGAACCGCCAGCGCTAAGCGCACCTGAATCTCATATCTTCAGGCTGCCGGACGGACGTCAGTTGACCATCGCCGCGAGTCCCATTTACTCACCGATGTTCGTCCGTTTCTGCTCGATGATGCGTCGAACCGATCTGCTGCAGGACCCGCGATTCGCGTCCGCGCCGCTGCGCCGCCAGAATCTCGAAGCTCTGCTGAACGAAGTCCGCGCCTGGATACTCACCTTTACCGACCTGGACGAACTCCAGGCACAGGTAAGCGAACAAGGCCTTGCTGTCGGTGTGGTCCGCAGCACGAATGATCTCGCGGAATCTGAATGGGCGCAGGACTGGGGCGCGATTGTCCATGTGGACGACCGCTCGGGAGGCACGATGCGCATGCCGGGTGTGCCATGGCGCTTCAGTGGCGCAACCTTGCCGCCGCCTGGCGTCCCTGCTTTCCAGGGCGAACACAATGTCGAGTTGCTCGCCGAACGCAGTGTCGATCCCGCTTTGATCGAGGAACTGCGTCAACGTCGTGTGCTGCTCAGCCGCCGGAGCCTGCGGGGTGAATTCGATGCACCTTGACCGCACGCACGATGCTACTGTCAAGAGTTGGCTTGCCTCCGCCAATCAGCCTAATTGCGACTTTCCGCTGCAGAATCTCCCCTACGCGATCTTTCGCCGCAAGGGAGATACGGAGGCGTTTCGCGCAGGCATCGCGCTGGGGGACCAGGTCATCGACCTGGCCGCCCTCCTTCGCGAACGCTGCCTCAACGGCCTCGCCATGCAGGCGGCCATCGCCTGCACGCAGCCTTCGCTCAACGAGTTTTTCGCCATGGGCCAGGACGCATGGCGAGCCTTGAGGCACGCCGTCTTCGCGCTTTTCGAAGCGCCAGCGATCAACGTGTCGGCGACGCCTGATACCGACGTGCTGCGCCGGTGTCTCGTTCCGCAGGCTCTGACCGAATACAGCGTGCCAGCCCGTATCGGCGACTACACCGATTTCTATACGTCGATCGACCATGCTCGCAACATCGTCAAGCTGCTGCGTCCGGACTCGGCACTGTCGCCAAATTTTCAATGGATGCCAGTCGCCTATCACGGGCGTGTCTCGAGCATTGGAATATCTGGTCAGCAAGTACGGCGGCCACTCGGACAACGCCTTGCTGCGGAGAGCAGCGTGCCTGAGATATCTGCGTGTGCGCGATTGGACTATGAGCTCGAACTGGGAATCTTTATCGGCGTCGGCAACCGGCAAGGCGAGCCGATTCCGGTGACCGATGCCGAACAACACGTGTTTGGTCTTTGCCTGCTGAACGACTGGTCCGCGCGTGACATACAGATGTGGGAATCGACGCCATTGGGGCCGTTTCTCGCGAAAAATTTCGCCACCACGATCTCTCCGTGGATTGTCACCATGGACGCTCTCGCGCCGTTCCGCCATGCATGGGAGCGGCCTGCCGACGAGCCTCAGCCGTTGGCCTATCTCGACGCGCCCACCAATCGAAGCGAAGGTGGCGTCGACATCCAGCTCGAGGTATGGCTGGAATCCGAGCGGCAACGTACGAGTGACGCTCCCGCTACACGGCTGTCGCGCACGAGCTTCCGTCACCAGTACTGGACCGTCGCGCAAATGGTCGCGCATCACACAGTTGGCGGCTGCAACCTGCGTAGCGGTGATCTGCTCGGTAGCGGCACGATCTCGGGCCCAACGGCCGCTGAAGCTGGCGCGTTGATCGAGCTCACTGCCGCGGGAAAGACCCCCGTCGTCCTGGGAGATGGTGAAGCACGCGGCTTTCTGGAGGACGGCGATACGGTTGTCATGAAGGGCTGGTGTGAGCGACCCGGATATGCGCGCATCGGCTTCGGCGAGAACCGCGGAGACGTACTGCCCGCGCGAGTGGTTGTGTAGAAGCCGTTGTTGCACCGTCACAGGAACGCGGGCGACACCGCCCGCCCCCGCACTGAAATTGTCATGACACTGGCCAAACAGATCCGGGCATGTCATCAAGGAGACACTTCATGAATTCGCTCTATGACGCCGATACGAACGCCTTGAGCGACGCATCCGAAATCACTCTGCGACGCGCCTATTCGGCTTCGGAGTGGAGGATCATTCCGCTTCTCTTCCTGCTATGGCTGCTCGCGTGGGTCGATCGTGCCAATGTCGCGTTTGCCAAATTGCAGATGCTGTTCGATCTGCACTTCAGCGAAACTGTGTATGGCTTCGGTGCGGGACTGTTCTTCCTCGGTTACGTGGTGTTCGGCATACCCAGCACGATGGTTCAGCAAAGACTCGGCGCAAGACGAACAATTTCTGTGATTGCCATCGGTTGGGGGCTCACCAGCATCGCAATGATGTTCGTCCGTAGTGCACCTCTTTTCTATCTTCTGCGGTTCCTGCTTGGCGCGTTCGAGGCGGGCTTCTATCCGGGCGTCATCCTGTATCTGAACCTATGGTTTCCAACGAAGCGGAGAACCCGAAACTTCAGCATTTTCCATTCGGCCGCCATCTGTTCGACCGTAGTCGTAGGTCTGAGCGGCGGCTTCGTGCTGCAACATATGAGCGGCATGTTGTCCGTTGCGGGATGGCAATGGATGTTTCTGGTGCAGGCGGTCCCCACACTGCTGTTGGGCTGCCTCGTATTATTTGTCCTCTCCGACGGACCGGCCACGGCTTCCTGGCTGTCCCCCGAAGAACGGCTGCTCATCGAGGCCGACCTCGCTCTCGACCGGAAACGCTCTTCTGCGGAAGTGAACCACCAGCGGCCGCTGCTTGCCAATGCCGTCGTCTGGACGCTGCTCGCCATCTATTTTTGCATCCTCACCGCCAATACGGCACTGAGCTTCTTCATTCCGACCATCCTGCGGGATGCGGGATTCGGTGGCTACACGGCGATCGGCAACGCTATCGCGGCAATCTGTATTCTTGGCGCTGTCGGCAACATCGCATTCTGTACATACGCAAGCCGTCATGGCGACGTCCGCTACCACTGCTCGATTGCCTCTGCAGTAGGTGTCGTAAGCCTGATTCTGCTGGTACTCGTCTGGCACAGCAGCCGCACCGCCACCTTTATGACACTCGCCCTCGCGCTCGCGGGCACAGGTGCCGGCATCTCCCTGTTCTGGCAGATTCCCATGCGGTACCTGAAGGCCAGTGGGGCCGCGGTCGGGGTGGCCTTCATCAGCTCTGTTGCGAACCTCGCGGGTTTTCTGACACCCTGGCTCACCGGATACGTACGGGAAGCTACCGGCACCTATACGAGTGGCTTTGTCACCGCTGCGTGCGTGCAAGCATTAGCGGTGGTCATGCTCGTGGTGGTCTTGCCACTTGCTTCCCGTAGAAATCTGCATCCCCTTCCAGTGAGATCCAGTGAGGGGTGATCCTGCCGACCGCGACGGAACTACCCGGTAGCGAACCGATTCTTGCGCAGGACGTTAGCCAACCCGACGCAACCCTTTAAGTCCAGACGTCGGCTTCCGTTTCCAAGGCTTGAAACTGGTTACGCGACACCGTCACGCCAGATAAATAGCATTACTAACCGATAACATCTCAATCAACTATGGGTGCTCTCAATCATATCCGTGTGCTGGATCTAACCCGCGTGCTCGCCGGCCCGTGGTGCGCACAAACGCTGGCAGATTTCGGCGCCGACGTCATCAAGATCGAACGTCCGGAGATCGGCGACGACACGCGTCACTGGGGCCCTCCATACCTGAAAACGCCGGACGGCGCAGATACGCGCGAGGCTGCGTACTATCTCGCAGCGAACCGCAACAAGCGCTCCGTGACTGTGGATATCGCCACGCCCGAAGGACAGCGCATCATCCGCGAACTGGCCGCCCAAAGCGATGTGGTGCTGGAGAACTACAAGGTCGGCCAGTTGAAGAAATACGGCCTCGACTACGCGTCGCTCAAGGAAGTCAAGCACGACATCATCTACTGCTCGGTGACCGGCTTTGGTCAGACTGGACCCTATGCGCAGCGTGCGGGCTACGACTTCATCATCCAGGGTATCGGCGGATTCATGAGCATTACCGGAGAGCGCGATGGCTTGCCAGGCGGTGGACCGCAAAAGGCGGGGGTGGCGATTACCGACCTGATGACCGGGATGTACTCAACCGTCGCCGTGCTGACTGCCCTCACCCACCGCGACCATACCGGCGAAGGCCAGTACATCGACATGGCGCTGCTCGATGTGCAGGTCGCCATGCTCGCGAACGTTAGCTCGAATTTCCTCGCCAGTGGCCAGCCGCCGGTGCGGTGGGGCAATGCGCATCCCAACATCGTGCCCTACCAGACTTTCCAGACCAGCGATGGCTGGATCATCGTCGCGGTCGGCAACGACGGGCAATTCCGCAAATTCGTCGAGGCCGGCAGCCGGCCGGAGCTCGCTGACGACGAGCGCTTCGCCACCAATCCGGCACGCGTGCGCAATCGCGTCACGTTGGTGCCGATTCTGGCAGAGATGGTCCACGTGCTCGGGAAGCATGAATGGATCGCTGCGCTCGAAGCCGCTGGCGTCCCCTGCGGCCCAATCAACGATCTCGGCGAGGTATTCGAGAACGAGCAGGTGGTAGCGCGCGAACTGCAGCTCAACGTGCCCCATCCGTCAGGCGGCACAGTGAAGGTGGTGCGCAATCCAATCAATATGAGCGCGACGCCCCCGCAGGCGCTCACCCACCCACCCACGCTCGGCGAGCATACGGACAGCATTCTGCGCGTCGTCCTGGGCTATGACGATGAACGAATCGCGGCGTTACGCGATCGCTCCGTGATCTGAGGTGGCGCTCGACCACTGTCACGATTTGTGAGCGGTGCCAGGCAGTGCATGCCCGGCTTCGCAGGTCTTTGACCTGAGTCATTCCGCCGCCAAGGTTGTCACGAGATCAACGGCACATTGCTGTATCAATACTTAGCGCTATATCACTTCACAGGGGAAGGGGACATGCATGAAAATGAGTAAGGCGATTTTTCTTGCGACCGGCGGACTGGTTAGCGCGTCAGCCTGCGCACAGAGCAGCGTGACTCTCTACGGTCTGGTTGATGCAGGTATCGGTTACGTGAACAACGTGGCCAGTCAGCCAGGAGCCATCGGTGCCCGCAAAATACAGCAAACATCCGGCATCGGTGCGCCGTCCCGATGGGGACTTCGGGGAGTCGAGGATCTCGGCGGCGGCAATTCCGCAATCTTCACGCTCGAGAATGGCTTCAGCGTGGCGAACGGCACCCAATTGCAAGGCTCTCGTTTCTTCGGCCGCCAGGCATTTGTTGGGCTGACCAACGCTAATCTGGGGACGATGACCTTCGGTCGGCAGTACGACTCGGTCGTCGACTTCGTCGGGCCCTTTGTCTCATCCCGACAATGGGCGACACAGTATGGCGCGCACGTCGGTGACATTGACAACCTCTACACCACGTTCCGCATTAACAATTCGGTCAAGTACACCAGCCCAATCTATCGCGGGCTTGCCATCGGCGGATTGTACGCTTTCAGCAATCAGGCTGCGGGATCACCAGGCACCGGATTCTCAAACAATAGCGCGTGGAGCGTTGGGACGAGCTATGCCGCAGGTGCTTTAACGGTGGGCGCCGGCCACCTGCACCTCTCAAACCCTTCGGCCGGGAGTACAGGGGGGACCAATACGGCTGGCGCCATCGTCGGCGACTACTCGAGCCCCACCGATATCTTCTACACGCGACCGGTCAGGACGCAGGACGTCACCGGGGCAGGCGCGGCGTACCAATGGGATGCGGCGACGCTGGGGTTCGTGTACACACTGGCCAAGTTGCGATACGTTGACCATACGAACTTTTCTCTCTCGAACTATGAAGTCAACGCGAGATATCAGATCTCCCCAGCGTTTCTCGCCGGTATTGCATTGATCTACAGTGACGGAAAGGTGGGTGGGGCCCCAAGCATCGCGAACATTACGGATGGGACTCATCCTCGGTGGGCGCAGATAAACGCGGGGGCCGAGTACCTGCTTAGCAAGCGTACAGCGACATACGTAGCCGCCGTCTATCAGAAAGCCCTGGGCGACGCCCTGACGGCATCGATCGACAACGTGGGCGGTCCAACAGGTTCCAATTCGCGATACCAGCTAGCCGTTACCGCCGGCTTGCGTGTCAGGTTCTAGTTCAGCTTTCCCGATATCAAAGATATTGCGATTCGAATGCAGTGCTTCCCCAACGCGATAGCCGCCCGCAGAACCGACTGCGGGCGGTGTCGCTAGCCACCTACCCACCCGGAGTAAATATGAATACCCGACAAGACACCCAACTGCTGGGCCGCGGCTTCTACTGGCAGGAGATTCAGGCCGGTCAACGCTTTCGCACCTATCGCCGCACCGTGACCGAGACCGATCTTGTCAATTTCATCTCGGTGACTGGCATGCTCGAGGCCATTTTTATCGACGCAGACTACGAGCACGGCGCCATGCGTGGCCGTGCGGTCCCCGCAGCGCTGACGAGCGGCCTGATTGAAGGGCTGCTATTCCAGACGATGATACAAGGCACCGGTCTGGCACTGCTGGAGTTGACGCTAAAGGCTCACGGCCCGGTTCTCGTCAACGATTCGATCTACGGGATAGTGGAGGTCGAGGAAGTGAAACCCACATCCAAAAGCAATCGTGCAGTCGTGACGAGTCGCATCGACGTGTTGAATCAGCGTGATGAGCGCGTTCTTTCATACACCGCGAAGCGGTTGCTGGCCGGTCGCCCCGATTGAGGTTCGGAAGCACGGCACCGCCGTGCGCTGCTCGCGAACGCATCCGGGTCTTCAAGTCGTAACAGCGTGATCGATCAGCTTTTTCGAAGCAATTTCCCCCGAAGACGGGCCCCAGGCAAGGCATCGCTCCGGTGCTCAAAAATCGAACAGGCGTCGTGTTTGGCGCCGATAGAAAGGAACAGCCATGAAAATCGAATCCGTCGGGGTCGTCGGCGCTGGCTCCATGGGCAACGGCATTGCCCAGATTGCCGCGGTCGCTGGTCTCAGGACCGTCCTGATCGACGTCACCGACACGGCGCTCACCAAGGGCCTTGCGACGTTGAGCGCCAGCCTCTCGCGGCTCGTCGAGAAAGGGAAACTCGCCGCATCAACGCGCGAGGCGGCGCTCGCACGTATCGAAACCGCGATGGACTATCGACATCTTGCAGCTGTCGATATCGTCATCGAAGCGGCTAGCGAAAACACTGATCTAAAGGTCCGCATTCTCCGGCAAATCGAATCCGAGGTACGACCTGACACGATTATCGCAACGAACACCTCATCGATCTCGATAACAGCCTTGGGCGCAACGCTCAAGCGGCCCGAGCGCTTCATTGGCATGCATTTCTTCAACCCGGTGGCCCTGATGCCGCTTGTCGAAGTCATTCGAAGTTTGCAGACCAGCCCCGAGACAGCGGAGACTGTTCGAGAACTCGCACAGCAGTTTGATAAGGCGCCGATTGCCGTGAAGGATTCGCCCGGCTTCGTGGTCAACCGCATTCTCATTCCGATGATCAACGAAGCCTTCTTCGTTTTAGCGGAAAATATCGCGACAGCAGCGGAAATCGACGCCGGGATGCGACTGGGTGCGAATCAGCCCCTTGGCCCGCTAGCCTTGGCAGACCTGATCGGACTCGATGTCTGTCTATCGGTGATGGACGTGTTCCTGAAGGACTTCGGGGATTCCAGGTATCGTGCCTGTCCACTGTTGCGAGAGATGGTGGCAGCGGGGAAGCTCGGGAGAAAGACCCGCCGCGGTGTGTATGTCTACGACCGGCCGTAGCGACGCGGCATCGTGTACCAGACCTACTTGCCCCGCAGTGTAGAGGCTGTCGCAGGGGTCCACTCGTTTTCAGTGCAATAAGTGACGGTACGCGGACGTCGCAGATCGATCCGAAACCCGACGTGCAAAAATCCGTCTCGTATGACAGGAACGGGTCGCGAGGGTGAGTTCGCCGATCGAGAAAGCTGTCATTCGGCTGCCAAACCAAACCGCCGGCAGCAGTCGGTCACATTGCGGACGTTGAGGTCAGTCAATCCCAACGGCAGCAATGGCCGAATTGTGCGCTTAACTCGTCCGTCAGGTTCCGGAGTAGTGCCGCCGTTCCAACGGCAGGTTTCCCCGCCCGCTGAACGGCCGCTTGTGGCCGCACAGGGTCCCACACCCCGGCCACGGCGACGGCCTCGGCACGGCATGCAAAGAGGT
>NZ_JARESU010000115.1:0-26985 GCF_046027075.1 Paraburkholderia sp. RL18-085-BIA-A
ACTCAATGGTTTCGCGACGGTATTCTGGAAGAACGCCGTCCACATAGGCATGAAAGTCATCATCTTCAATTTTTGTGCCGCGCGTATTCATTGCACCACCTTGAGTCTTGCAGCCGGGACCTTCCCCGACATCAGCGAACGCAACCGCTCCCGACCACGCGACAGACGCGACATGACAGTGCCGATCGGGATGTCGAGCGTGAGCGCTACGTCCGAGTAGCTCATTTCTTCAAGACCGACGAGCAAAACGACCTCCCGCAGGTCGAGCGGCAGTTGCTGCAGGGCGAAGTCGAGATCGCGCAATTCAAGCGATCCGGCCGGATTTGGTGTGACCGCCATTTCGTCCCTCTCGGCTACGCCTTCATCCTCGATGCCGACATGCATCGCCCGCATCGAAGCCTTCCGGATCGTGTTCACGTATAGGTTGTGCATGACCGTAAAAAGCCAAGCACGCAGATCCGTGCCTTTTTCAAAAAATTCGGTCTTGGACAGCGCCCTCTCGAGCGTGTCCTGGACGAGATCATCGGCGTGCTCACGGTTGCTCATTAACGCTCTGGCATACCGTCGCAACCGCGGCACCTGTTCAACGAGTTGGTCGCGAAATTCCATCTCATTTCCTCGTGGCTCCAGACTGTCTGCAAGGCTACTTTTTAGCGGTCGAGTTGGCGGCAAGCATTAAGCCTCGAGTGCGCGCCTCACCGGCAATGACATAACGACTCCAGCCGCTACGCCACGTGAGGAGTCGCGCAGTTCCGACTCGATGAGCTATCCAGGGGTTTTGGACGAACCGGTACATTGCGAGGGTTGACGCGTATATCAAGGGCTCGTTTTGAGCGTTCAGATAGATAAAAGAATCCACACGGGTGAACAATCCGATGTTCATTGAGCGTCGACCGACAAGACGCAATCCAGCGTCGGTGAAGTCCGGTGCCCCGATGCCTGAGATATACACTGTCTGTGCCGCCGCCCAGCGTTCACCTTCCGCTCCCTTAAGCGCCATAGTTACCGCTGCGTCCATCTGCTCCGGGTTGACGCGTGTCGCAGCGATCCACCCCACGAGTCCCGTGAGTGCCATTACAAGAACGGCTATAGCACGCGCCATACGGCGCCCCGCCCTTGCGCGCGAAACTCGGGTGCACTGGGCGCGCATGCGATTCGATCCGGTCTCATCAGCCTGTGAGCCAACCTCGCGCAACAGCGTGTTGAGCCGGGCATAGAAGCCAGCGCGCCGGGCCTCGCCGGGTTCTGATCTAAGGTAGTCCACCACAAGCAACGCTCTGTCATCAGGTAGCGTTCCGTCCACGTATGCGTGAATATCTGATTCGTTAAGTGGACGTTCCAACGCTCTATCATTGGGCGCCATGCTGTTCATCCTCGACGCGGCAAACAGGCCGCCTACATCAATACCAACAAACGGAAGCGGCGCTGATTCCGAGATGAAGGCGGATAGCGGCACTGCACCGGGGGAGCATCCGCCCGGTGCGGTGATTCGGACGCATCGATCAGCCCCCGGAGAAGATATTGCAGAAGCTGACCGGGCCGACGCAGTCGTCCGGTTTGGAACTGGCAGTACGGCGCGGCGATCCAGCTTCGACATGGGAGCCCATCGGAACTCCGCCGACCGCTTGACTGGTTTGCGCGGCCGAAGCGTTGGCAGCCACCTTCGCTTCCGCGGCCTGGATGTCATCCGGGTAGTGAGGATCCTCACCGGTGGCCGGGTTGTATCCCGCACGCTCCAGTTGCACGAGTTCTTCGCGAACTTGCGCCCGTGTGATCGTGTCCTCCGAATGCGCGAAAGTAACTGCCGGCGCGCACAGGGTCACAGCGCAAAGGAAGATTTTCGAAACGGTGTTCATGACGTGTACTCCCAAGTTCATGGAAAAATGTATCCGATTTAGTTAGGTATTTAGGCAACTGATATGCATCACATCGACGATATTTGCAGTTGCTTCACTTCCACGAACACAGCGGCTACATCGATATTCCAGACCTACTTGCCGAAATATTTCGCCGGCATGGTGGAATATCCGGGCCCCGAATGGGTTATTTGCTATCCGCTGGTAGCCAGCCAGCTATTCCTTTTGCGACGCGCCCTGAAATCCCGCTCCGCATGATTGCGGCAACAATTGGCTGAGGCGCGACAGCTCTATCCCGGGTCAGATGTCTTCGAACGGCGCGTTCTCCTGGCAGTCGTCGGCTACTTCGATCCGGGCGGGAATACAAGTTCCAGCTGGGAGCCCCGGCGTGAGGAGGTAGAACCATCGTTCACCGTCAGACAGGGGGCCCGGGTCGTTCAGCATACGGAGCTTCCGTTCACTGAGTACAGCGATGCCCAGCACATAGGCCTGCTTCGGTTGCACGCCGGTAGCGGCCTGGAGAACCTGCACGAGCCCCTGGTCGAACAACGCGATAGTTGTAGGTGCATTTCCGGCGTCCCGCTGCTTGCCCGATCCCACCGAAATCAGTGCAATGTGGGCACTCTGACCAGCCAGGCCGAGCGTCTGCAGGTTCTGCGTACGATAACCTTCCGGCACCGCATTCCGCACATAGGTAACAGCAGTCTGCGGCGGCAGGGCAATGGGCACAGTTGAAATGACCGTGTTGGCGTTCTCGAGACCGGCGCAGTGCTGCCGTTCTTCTCGGCGCGGGAATAAATGGAGGGCCTCTGTGTTCGCCAAAATGAAGCCTCGTTCAAAATCCACTGGGGCTCTCGAATGATCGGTGGCTGGTTCGATTACTTAATATGGAGGAAGACAATCATGAAAGCAGCAGTCGTGCGCCTGATACCGCTGGCCTTGATGGTCGTTAGTTCGTTTGCCTTAGCATCCAGGCACCTCACCCCTGATGAGTGCAATAGCTATCCGTTCAAGCAGACGCAAGGCACGCCGTCGAAGGCGGATGTGGCTCGCGAACTGGCAGAGCTGGAATCGTTTGGCTACCGGCCTGCGATCGACAACTATTCCCCCGACATCAGCGACGCCCGAAACCGTATGAACGCCGAGTACGCCAGGGACTGTCTGCCTGCGAACTCCACGGCCGGCAACTCGGCGACAAACGGCTAGGTCTGCAATCGTCCAAGGCTATTGGGGCTAAAGGGCGCTCAGCATGAGTACTGCCAACCGCAACATGCTGGCGCCCGACTGCAACGCGTGCTGCCGCGAGCGCGTCGTGCAATTGAATCCGCCGATGCCACCTGACATTCTGGTTGAGGCGCAACCCGTCACTCATGGAAGTCCGCTTTCCTATTTTGACGCCAGTCGGCTAGCTTCACGCACGATGCGTTGTTTACTGCAACGGTACGCAAACCACAAATAGCGTGCATTTCAGAAGGGTAATGAACCGGTCAGTTTCCAGTCACCTCTCACGCCTATCATCGGAGCGCGACGCTGTTATTCCGAACGTCGCCAAGATATGACAGCGCAAGCTGAAAGCAAGATCCATGAAATTTGCAGAATATTACCTCGCGGCCCTTGCATCCTCATGCCATGGGCCCGGAATCGCACACGACGGGATTGTGGATCAGACTCGGCAACCGGTGGTGGCTGCGCCGGCACACGCGACATCAGGAGGAATTTAATGCGGAAAATTGCAATCGTCGGCGGCGGGCAGGCGGGTCTTTCTCTCGCCCTCGCACTGCTCGGTGAAGGCTATGAAGTCAGCGTGGTGACGAATCGGACGCCGGATGACATTCGAGCCGGCCGGGTCATGTCAAGTCAATGCATGTTCGACGCGGCGCTCCAGATCGAACGCGATCTCGGGCTCAATCATTGGGAAAAGGACTGTCCCCCCGTCGAAGGCATTGGACTGACGGTGCCGCATCCGGAAGAGCAGGGAGCCAAACTTATAGACTGGAGCGCAAGGCTCGAACGATACGCGCAGTCTGTCGATTATCGAGTGAAACTACCGGTCTGGATGCAAGAGGTGGAACAGCGCGGCAAGCTCCTTATCGAGGAGGTAGGTGTTGCGAAACTCGAGGAGCTGGCTGAAGACAACGATCTGGTGATTCTCGCCGCCGGTAAGGGCGAGGTCGTTCGTTTGTTCGAGCGGGACGCAACGCGCAGCGCGTTCCACAAACCGATGCGTGCATTGGCGCTTACGTATGTGAGAGGGCTCGAGCCGCCTGCTGACTATTCGCGCGTCGCGTTCAATTTAATACCGGGGGTCGGCGAGTACTTCGTGTTCCCATCTCTCACGACCAGCGGTCCCTGCGACATCATGGTCTTCGAGGGTGTGCCTGGCGGCCCGATGGACTGCTGGGCAGACGTCAAGACTCCTCAGGCGCACCTCGCACAAAGTAAAAGGATTCTTGATACGTATCTGCCATGGGAGGCCGGTCGCGCGCGCCATGTGGATTTGACCGACCCGAACGGTATCCTGGCCGGCACCTTTGCTCCAACCGTCCGCAAGCCAGTGCTCACGTTACCTTCCGGCAAGCTGGTGCTGGGTCTCGGCGACGCCGTCGTAGTCCACGACCCGATCACGGGACAGGGGTCCAACAGCGCTGCTAAAGCATGTCGTGTCTATCTTGAAGCCATTTTGCATCGCGGCGATCAGCCGTTCAGCCGCGAATGGATGGAGCAGACATTCGAACGGTACTGGGACTACGCACGGTGGGTCGTCTCGTGGACGAACTCGCTTTTGTGTTCGCCCCCGCCGCACATATTGAAGCTGCTCGGTACGGCAGGGCAATGTCCGCCGCTCGCGAGCGCCATCGCCAACGGTTTCGACCATCCCCCGGCATTGTTCCCATGGTGGCTGGACGCGCAAGCGTGCGAAAAGTTTGTGTCGAGTAATCTTTCCGCAATGACAACGGCCTAAGGGGCAATCATGGGCCAGAGCACTATTGCGCGCTGGATGCACATCCGCTATCTGCCGTGAATGTCCTCAACGGCCGATGATCGACTTGCATCGTCGCATTCAAACGGCCGTAAAGTAGGAGGACCGGACGCCCCAATCTCCGAGCAACGATGCAGGCGAACGGCCCTTCGTGACCGACTGCTGCCCGATGCGGAAGGCAGTGGTCGGACCCGCAGCAGCCGTTCGACAGTCCGATAGCGGACGTTCTGCAGCCAGCTTCGCTGCGGGCCCCCTCCAGTCGTTCATATTGTTCCGCACATCATAGCGGACCGTCTTATTTCAACAGAACCCGTTCCGTTCAAACAGATCGCGGAGGTAATCGGTCGCTTTTGAACTGGCCCGTGGTGGGGCTGGCGCAGCTTGCATGTGGCGAGTACAGTGTGGTTGTCCTGCGGCCCATAGCCAGATTCTTTCCCGCTGGTGACCTCACCGCCAGCGGGGTGCATCGTCACGGGGAGACTACTACTCTCGCTGGACCGCGCTTAATTCGCTCAGTCACCTCAACGTATTCCCCTGAGAGAAATCACACCCCGCAGCGTGTTGCGCGGATGCCATTGCAGACTCTCAAGATTCGTCAGGCACAGCTTGGGGATCCGCCGTAGTATCGTTCCCAACGCGCTTTCCAGTTCGAGCATTGCAAGACGCGCGCCGAGACAGTAGCGAAAGCCTGCGCCGAACATAATTGAGCGGCTTGTACTTTGGGCTCGCTGAATGATCAGCCTGTCTGGCTCGTCGAATTGCGCCGGGTCGCGATTTGCGGCGCCAAGTGACAGAAGCACGAACGTGCCCTTGGGCAATGTGACGCCGTCGATCTCCGTGTCCTCGAGCGCCACACGCTGCACGATCTGCGCCGAACTGTCATAGCGCAAGCACTCGCTGACAGCTCGCGGCACTAGTTCGGGACGTGCCCTCAGTTGGTCCAACTGGTCAGAATGCCGATGCAAAGCAATTAGCGCATTGCCGATCGCGTTTGACGTGGTTTCGTGACCCGCGGCGAAGAGCAAGATCCCATTTGAAATGATTTCATTTTCACTGAGCGTCTCTCCCTCGTCATTCACCGACAACAATGTCGAGATCATGTCCGTGCCTGGCTTTCCGCGGCGCGCCGCGACGACGTCCTTGAAAAAGGCCTCAAGGTTGCGGGCCGCCCGGTTTGCGCGGGCGAGTCGGTCCGCGCTAAGCGGCGCTGGTTCGAGCGACTCAGCCACTTGGCCGACTTCGGCACCGAGCATCAGCGCATCTTCGACGCACAGATCCATCATCCTGCATATGATCCTGATTGGCATTGTTACCGCAAATTCGGACATGAGGTCGAACGGCTCGTCCGCCGGCAACGCGTCGATCAGCTCGTCGGCGACAGACTGCGAAATGCCTTGCAGCAATTTGATTTGTTTCGCACTGAACGCCTTCATCAGCAGTGCCCGCAGCCGCGTATGCGCGGGGGGATTCATCATAAGAAAGACATTCGACGACCCCGTAACCAGGAATTAAAAGCAGCCTGAATTCAAAACGTCGAGGCGACAACTAGCTGGAAAACTTCCGTGGCCAGCGCCAGGCTCGAACGGCGCATGCGCGACATCGAGTCAAGAATCGCTCGCTATCGCGCGGCGATGGACACAGCGAATCGTCAGGAGCCTGCAATCGCGAAGGCCAGGACAGAGCGACTGCAGGACAAGATTGCGTGAAGGAATAGATGCGAGGCCTCAAGGAGATCGAGATCCAACTCAACGCGGCACCTGACGGTCAGGTATCGCTCACGGATCCGGATGCCCGTTCGATGAAGACACGAGGAACGGGAGTCGTCGGCTACAACGTCCAGACGGCGGTTGACGCGAAGCACCATCTGATCGTCGCGCACGTCGTTACCAATGACGGCATCGTGATCAGTTGACGTCGATGGCGAAGCTTGCCTGTACAGAGATGGGTGTCGACAAGCTCACCGCAATTGCAGATCGCGGCTACTACAAGAGCGAAGAGATACTCGCATGCAATGAGGCTGGAATCACCGCATTTGTACCGAAGACAGTGACATCAAGCGCAACCGCTCATGGCCGCTTCAGCAAGGACGATTTCATTTACGACCCACAGACGAACGAATATCGATGTCAGGCAAGCGAGCGGCTCATCCGGCGATTCTCGACCGTTGAGCGCGGCCTGAAACTCAGTAAGTGTTGCAATTCGAATTGCCAGCAATGTTCCCTTAAAGAGGTCCGCACGCCGGGTCCGCAACGCCGGGTGACACGCTGGGAGCACGAAGCCGTGCTCGAAGAGATGCAGGCGCGACTTGATCATGCCCCTGAGATGATGCGAATCCGGCGGCAGACTGTCGAGCATCCATTCGGCACGATCAAGGCGTGGATGGGCGTAACCCATTTCCTGACAAGAACCATCGAGCGTGTGAGCACGGAGATGAGCTTACATGTGCTCGCGTACGACATGAAGCGGGTGATCAAGCTACCCGGTTCAGAAACGCTTATGAAGGCGATGCGGGCGTGACGCCCGCATGGAGTTGTTGAGCCTGTGCAATATGTGCGGTTGTGATTTGACGCTTGTGTTCCCGCACTTCACCAGCCGCCACCCACTCCGGCCATTGGACCCCGCGGCAGCTCATCGGCAGCTTACTGAGGGCGGACATCCAAGCGTGCGTGCCTGGCCGGCACCCGCGAACAATAGTTTGCGACTCACATGACGAAACGTCAGTGCCACGGGTGGTGCCAGGGATATCAGTTTCCGGATTCTCTTCTGTTGCGGCGATACCATCTGCTTGAAAGCCGCACCAGCCGGAACGTTGATCCGGCTGCCAACACCAGAAGGGCACCGAACAGGCTGTAGTCGACGTTACACATCAGATCCGTCAGATAGAATGTCGGAAGCGCGACGAGCGGGTGGTAAATCGCGCGACTTATCAGGTCTTCCATCGATTTCTCGCGGTAGCTTGGCTGCACAAGCCGGCAAGTCACTGTGAACGCGTCAGTCAGCAAAAGCGGACGAAATATCGAGATTGTCGCAGCGGGTGCGTCGCTCGTCATGCCGGCAGACACCAGCTGCTGGCGTGCCTCTGCTCTGCCCACTGTGCGTTGCCGGACACGACCCAAATGGACTGACACATTGTCAATGCCCGGCATACAGGGAACGGGGCGAAATTGCATTTGCCGCCCGACCTGTCTGCGAGGAACCGGCCTCCGCGATACCGCCCACGGCGTCGGCCGCGAGCCGGGCACCATCCTGTTTCGCAATTTTTGCTTCGGCGGCCTGGATGTCGGCGGGATAGTCCGGATCGTCGCCTGCCGAGGGGTTATAGCCCGCCTGTTCGACATGGATGAGATCCGCGCGCACCTGCGCACGGGTCAACCGGCCGGATGTGGCTTGCGCGAAGGTCAGTGCCGGGCTCGCGAGCGCGCTGACGACGAGCGTCAGGCAAATAAGCGTCTTCATGACTTGATCGCCTTCAATGAATGATGGGTGGTACTGGGCAATCGGTTGGCGTGCGCGACATGTTGCTGCGTCAGCCGCCAAAATACGGCGTACAAAAGCTGACCGGTCCGACGCAGGAAGGAATAGCCGCATGACTTTGACCGGTGCCGGCTTTGCCTGCCGCTTCTCGCTGGCCGGCGGCGCTCGAACCCGACATGCCGGCACCCGTGCCGCTTTCGCTTTGCTGCTTGAGCTGGGCTGCCTGTTGCGCAAAGACCGGGTTGACGTCGGGGTACGACGTGTCGGTCACGAAACGCAGGCCGTTGTTTTCTGCCTGGATCAGTTCCTGACGGACTTCCGCGCGGGTCTTCTCCTGGGCGGACGCGCTGGAAGCGATGCCTGCCGAGGCGAGCAGGATCATGGAAAGGCTCAGCACAAAACGCTTGTTCATTTCGAACTCCTAAATTAATGATTAAGAAATAGGCACTGGCTACATCATGGTGAACACAGAAAACCTGACTCTATTCCCAGCAGGGACTGCCAGGGGCGATGCTCGTCTGCCGCGCTCGTGGCGCAAGTCTGCGTGAGCCGGGGTTGCATGTGCAGATCTTGTCTGGCGCCTCCATGTACACATCGTATTCACGAGGAAGACAGAAATAAAATATATTGTTGGGATACGATCCATATCAGTAACTCATGCCACTGAAAGGTGAACGCAGGGTTGTGCCTCCAAACGCAGTGCGAAGGAAGGCTTCGCGACAGGTACGACATGTGTGGCGTGGTCCAGCGCATGCGCAGTTTCCGGAAATTACAGTTGCGATGAACTTTACTCATCTATTGGCGTTTTTCGAGGTCGCGCGCGCGGGCAGCGTTAGCGCGGGGGCCGAACGTCTGCGCGTGAGCCAGCCGGCGGTCACGCGGGAAATCAGGGAACTGGAGGAACGGCTTGGACTTGTGCTGTTCGACCGGCTGCCGAGAGGGGTCGCACTGACGGACCCGGGGTCGATGCTGTTCCGCTATGCCGAGCAGATCTTCTCGCTTGCCGACTCGGCGGAATGGGAACTGCGGGAACTGGCCGGTCTCAGCGCCGGGCATGTAAAGATAGGCGCCAGCGCGACGGTCGGCGTGTATCTCGTGCCGGAGATGATCGCGCGATTCAACGCGAGCCACCCTCAGGTCGCGATCGACCTGACGGTTACCAATACCGAGCAGGTCGAAGCCGGTTTGCGCAACCATGCCTTCGCACTCGGCTTCATCGAGGGGCCATTCGATAACACGATTCTGCATTCCCGTCCGATCGGCGCCGACGAAATCGCCGCGGTCGTCGCGGCCGAACATCCACGTGCCGGGCAGAAGCTATCGTCGCGCGATCTGACTGCGCATACGGTCATTCTGCGTGAGCCCGGTTCGGGCACGCGTGCGGTTGTCGAGGAGGCTTACGGGCATATTGGTCTGCAAATTGACCCACTAATGTCCGTCAGCGACACCGAAGCCATCAAGCGGATGCTGCTTGCCCAACACGCCATCGCTTACGTTTCGCTGCTCAGTGTGAAGGACGAGTTGCGCCGTGGCGAGCTGACGGTGCTCGAAGTGGACGATCTTCGCATCGAGCGCTCGCTGCACATGGTGTGGCTCAAGGGGCGGTCGCTATCGCCGAGTACGCAGGGTTTTTTCGACCTGGTGCTGGCGCGGGTCGCAGCGGATGCCGCAGCGCGCTGACGTTGTTGGCCGCGAGGCCTGCCGCGGTGGCGTCCGCGTTTCGTATGGCCTGCTCAGGGTGTTCCCGCGAAGACATCGGGCACAGCAGTTCTACTAGCGTATGCACGTAACTTCGCATGCAAGCATCGCGTCTGAACGCGACATAGGCAGTGTGTGAGCCGGGCGCGTGTTCGAAGGGTAACGCGCGCAAGCTGCGATCACGTTCCATGTCGAAAGCGATGTCCTCGACGATACCGACACCTAGCCCCAGCTCGACGTAGGTCTTTACCATCTCGGCGTCGGCCGCGCGCAGCGCGACATCCGGTATGCCGTTACCGTGCCTGAAGATCTCATGTCGCCCGAACATGTCATCGTCGACGATCAGCGGGAACCGTGCGAGGTCGTCAGATTCGAGCCGCGCCTGTGCGGCAAGAGGGTGACCGGCAGGCACTACGGCAACGGGACGCGAGATCGTGCAAGGCAGCGTCAGCAGCTTCTCGTCGCCGGACAGATCCCCTGGCGTCAGCACGAGGTCAGCTTCGGCGCTGCGGAGCATCTCTGACACCTGGCTGGCCGAGCCTTGCAGGATCGAAACTACGACCTTTGGAAAGCGCGCCCTGAACAGTACGATAGCGTTAGGGAGCAAATAGCGGGCGTACGTATGGGTGGCCGCGATAATCAGTTCACCCTGATCCTGAGCCACGTAATCCGCGCCGACGCGTTTCAGGGCTTCGACCTCGCGAAGAATCCGCTCGGCTGCCGCAACAACCAGTTTGCCCTGGTCGGTGATGGCACTCAGCCGCTTGCCGTGGCGCGTAAAGATCTCGACGCCCAGTTCGTCTTCGAGTTCGATGATCGACTTTGAGATGCCGGGCTGTGACGTGTAGAGGGCTTTCGCGACGGCAGTCAGATTGAGGTTCTGACGAACCGCCTCGCGTACGAAACGGAATTGATGCAGGTTCACGCAGCGGTCCCCCGACTGGAAGATGGGCGCATGCGGGTCGACCGAGGACACCCAGCATGCGATGCAAGCGGATGGTCCGCGCGTTCAGCCGGCGTTTGCGTTGGCGTTGGCCTGGTAGGGCTTGAACCCGTACCGTTCGAAGATCGTGAGCCCTTCGGGCGAGCGGATAAAGTCCAGCCAGCGTCGGGCCGCCTCGGCGTGAGGCGCATGTGTTGTCATGGCGCCCGCATAGATCGCCGTCGTGTTGTCGGCGACCGGAATGTCCACGTGACTGATGGGATGACCGGCCTGTTCCTCGAACATCGCCTCGGACTGCCATGTGACACCTGCTTGCGCCTTGCCCTGCATGATCCACAGCGGCGTCTGCCGGTGATGGATATGCGTCAGCACGGTCGACCCGTCGGCGACTTTGGTGCCGTAGACTTCGTTCTCCAGCGTGTCGCCGCCCGTACGTTCGAGCGACGCCTTGATCTGCCGTGCGATCCCTTCGAATGCGGGATTCGGCATCGCCAGCCTGATGTCCGGTTTGCCGAGATCCGCGAGTCCCGCGATATGAGCGGGATTGCCCGAAGGCACCATGATGGTCAGCGTGTTTGTCACGTACGGCACCGCCGGCGCCTGCAGACGTCCGGTGTCGATCTGCTTCTGCACGGCCTTCAGTCCCGCGAGATACACGTCGGCTGGGACAGTCCAGGTCATGTTGCCGACCGTGACCGTGCCGCTGCTTTCCATCTGCTTCACCAGCAGGCCTGGAGGAATCGTCTCCCAGTAGACATGGCCTTTGTACTGCGGGTAACGCGCCTCGAATGCCTGCACGAGCGGTGCCATCGCAAAGAAGTAGTTGCCGCCGACATAGAGCACCAGCGCCGGGTGAACCGGGTCACCATGGAAATCGGCAAGATTGTCGGCGTCGGGTTCGGTGAAAGACAGACCGCGCACTGGACTGTCGTTGTTCGCGCCGTGTTGCCACGGTGGATAGACGTCCTGGCTATGCGCGGTCCCTGCGGTACCGGCGGCCGGGTCGCCCTCGGCATAAGCGGACCCGATGAAGAGCGTCCCAATGACCCCCATCATGCATGCAGCGAGAGTTTTTCGGTTAAAGGTAAACATGTTACGCACACCATATTATAAAGAGTGATGCGGGTACCGTGGGACAGTTCGCACTGACCCAGGTGCGACGAATGGGCACTTACAGCGGCATCAGCGCGTAACCCTGCTGCTGGAGCGTCGTGATTGTGGTCAGGGCGGACAGCGCGAGCGTGACATTCGCACTGATCCAGTCATACTGGAAATGATGCTCGGCCACTGCCTGCCCGCATACCGCGATCGTCACACCGGCCTTCTTGAGCTGGACAATCAGCGGGAGATTGGGGTTGGGCACGCCGTACGCTTCCCGGTAGTGGGCATCGTCGAGCGCAAGCGGCGTCGCTGCGCCATAAGCAACTGCAACGAACTTGAGCTTTGCCAATGGCACGCCTGAAGCCGCATAAAGATTGACCGTGCGCGCAACATGATCCAGGGCCGGGTTGACCTTGTCCGGCTGTGCAGCCGCCTGTGTCATTGCAAAGACCACCTTGTAGGTGTGCCCCGGCTGTGGTTTGAACGCGCTGTCGGGCAAATTGTGCATCTTGCCATAGTTCTGAATTGTGGGTGTCGTCCAAAAGCCGGCCGGATCCGCCGGCGCGGCGTGGGCCGAGGCCGACGCGAGTGCGACCGCCAAGGCAGCAAGAAACGTTCTGATTTTGTTCATGGGTCAATTCTCTTAACGAAGTGGCGTCGAAAGTAAATAAAACCGGCCGACCCGGTCATGAAACGAAGGCGCGCTCGACCACGTAGTGTCCCGGGGCAGATTGGCTCCCCTCCTCGAAACCACGTGCATCGAGCAAGGCACGCGTATCGCGCAGCATCGCGGAACTGCCGCACAACATGATCCGGTCGCGTTCGGGCGAAAATGACGGCAGTCCGGTGTCCGCGAATAGCGTTCCCGTTTCGATCAGATCGGTAATGCGGCCGCGGTTGAGAAACGGCTCGCGAGTGACCGTCGGGTAATAGATCAGTTGCTCGCGAACCGGCTCACCCAGGAATTCGTGTTGAGGCAGCACCGCCATGACGTAGCCGCGATAGGCGAGTTCACGCGCGTGCCGACAGGTATGGGTCAGCACGATACGATCGTAGCGTTCGTATACGGCCGGATCGCGAATCACGCTCATGAACGGCGCGAGGCCGGTGCCGGTGGACAGAAGCCATAAGACCCGGCCGGGCAGCAGGTTATCGACGATCAGTGTGCCCGTCGGTTTGCGGCCAATCAGTAGCGGATCGCCGCTCTTCAGATGTTGCAGCCGCGACGTGAGCGGGCCGTCCGGAACCTTGATGCTGAAGAACTCCAGCTCTTCTTCATAGTTCGCGCTTGCAATGCTATAAGCACGCGTCAACGGCCTGCCGTCGATTTCAAGACCCACCATGGTGAACTGGCCGTTTTCAAAGCGAAACGACGGATCGCGCGTGCAGGTAAAGCTGAAAAGTGTGTCCGTCCAGTGGCGAACGGACAGTACGGTTTGCGCATTCAGGTTGCTCATGGTAGCAATGTGTGACGAACGCCGGCAGGCGATCGCGCGAGGCAGGCCTGTGTGGCCGCCTTGCCGCGTACAACTCCGGCGTTATGGGTTTATTCCTTGCGGAACGGGTAAAGTCAATGCACCGTCACTCGATATCGGAAAAGACTGCGCATTGATGCATGCATGAATATCCTCATACGGTCACGATCCCTCGTACACCGTGGCATCGAGGCGTGCCAGCAAGCCGTCTTTCTCTCCCCGAACCAGCTGGTTGTAGACCTACTTGCGCGTCAACCCCTGGGGTTGCCGGACGGCGGGGTCGGCGAGCGCGGGCTGAGTCAGGGTAATCTGCGGCTGCGACGCAACTGCGTCCTGTTTATCCGCATGTGCCGCCGAACACAACAGCAATTCCGCGAGCGTCAATGCGACAGGGGCGCCGGAGTGGACGAGCTTGCTCATTTTCGGTCCTTTCAGTTGGTTGGATGCAGCCCGTTGCGATCGATCAATCGACGGGAGTGCATGGACCCAGTGTAGGGAAGCGGGTGATTCAAGAAAAATACAATAGTGATATCTCTGCCATGCGTTGCGTATATATGTGCATTCTGAAAGTAAAATATAAGAATTCAATGTCGTTAAATTACATATAAAAAAATTATGGCGCCAATGCCATTAATGTATTTTCGTGGAAGCCCCTACTTCTATACGCTGCACAGCGATGATTGGTCGATCCGTGATCGCCGCCGGAACGGGCTGCGAACCTCCAGTCAGACGACGCATATTCACTTCAGAGGTTCTTCCATGAGTTCAATTGCATTCGGTGCGGCCAGTCGCGAACGCGCCATGACCGAACAGGACAAGCGCACGTGGCGCATTTCAGCCATTTCCCTCATGTCGGTCCGTGCCATTCAGGGCTTTATCTATTGGGGAGGCGGGTCGAGGCGATTCATTTATGCGCCCGGCAAGCTCAATCCGCATGCCGCCCACTGGATGGCCAACAAGTTCCAGACGGCGATGCCGGGAGCCCTGCTCGGTATGAATTACGTGATCAGCTTCATGCTGCATCACTTCTATCTGCTGTATGCCGGCGTGATTCTCTTTAGTGCCGCCGAACTGATCGTCGGGCTCATGCTGATGGCGGGCCTCTTTACGCGCGCCGCGGCGCTCGCTTCAATGGGCTTTTCCGTCATGCTCATGCTGATGTTCGGCTGGCAAGGGGCAACGTGCATCGACGAATGGACGATGGCGGCCTGCAATCTCGCGATGGGCGCGACGTTGATGTTGGGTGGCAGCGGCGCGTGGTCGCTGGACAACGTCCTGCTGCGCAACAAACCACAACGCGCTGACAGCGGTTGGTTTCAATGGGCTTCCGGCAGCAAGGCCCTCCCGCTTTCCGATACCGGTTTTCGCAACCTCGCGCTCGCGGTATTGAGCTTTGTGGTCGTGTTCAACGTCGGGACGTACAGCTACTATCGCGGCTCAGTCGTGACGCCGTTTCATAGCGGCCCAATAAGCCCTACCGTCCATCACCTGACATTGGACAACGCAACTATCCTGGCTGATGGAAGCGTGCGCTTTCACGTCGCTCTGGATGCCGGGACGCCTGAAGCGCCAGTGCATGTCGTCGGGGTCGCGCTGCTCGACGCGAACAAGACGCCAGTCGCGCAATGGAACGCCGAAGCGCTCTCGAAGATGCCGAGGACTGCGTTCAACAACGACTATGCCTATAACAAATTCGGGCCCGGTCCATTCGGCCTGCGCGCAGCGATGGGCGCCGCTTCGACGGTCACATTGCCTGCGCCGCCTGTTCATACTGGCGCGATCGGCAGTGCACGCACACTGCAACTGACGGATGTCGATGGACGCGTCTTTTCGACATCTCTGCAAGACGCATCAGAGGTCGTGCATTGATGGGACCGATCGATCGCCACCAGTCGTCAAGTTGCTGCTAAGGAGGCGCGGGATCCAGCGGCCGGAGTGGGGTCGTGCACTGCCGTTCGACGACGGTCAAAGCGGACGCTCGCCAAGATTGCTCACTTTGGTCGGGTTAGGAACGGCGGATTCAACCAGTGGATGCAATAGTTTGCTGGAATCGTTCGGCGGGCGTTTCGCAATTCAGAGTCTTCCTGGGACGTTCATTAAGGCGTCTCGCTACGGCGTTGAGTTTGGCCTGTGAATACACCGACAGGTCGGTACCTTTCGGGAAGTACTGACGCTCAATAGTCCATTCGTGTTCTCATTCGACCCACGCTGCCACGGATGTTGTGGGTCGCAGAAGTAGACAGCGATGTCAGTGGCGACGGTGAAGCGTTTGTGCCCAGCCATCTCAGTTCCCCGATCCCATGTCAGCGATTTGTAGAGCTCCTGCGGCAATTTTCTGGCATGCTTGATGAGCGCATTGATGACCGTTTCACTGTCCTTGCTGGCTTTCTTCACCAGCATGACATAGCGTGTCTGGCGCTCGACGAGCGTCGCAATCTGGCTGCTCCCGCTGCCGCACAGAAGATCGCCTTCCCAGTGTCCCGGTACCGCGCGGTCTTCAACTGTAGCTGGACGTTCGCTGATCGGCACCGTGTCGCGAATCCTGCCGTGGTCGTCCGTCTTCTGCGTGTGATGGCGCGAACGGCGCATGGCCCGGGTGCGCCGCAAATGTTCCAGCAGTTCCTTCTTCATGGCGCCACGGGCCTGGATGAAGAGGCTGCGGTAGATGGTCTCGTGGGACACGTGGTAGTCCTCGTTGGCCGGGTACGCACGCCTGAGCCATCCGGCAATCTGCTGCGGTGACCACTGCAACTGGAGCTTGCCTGCCACGATGTGCGCCAGCGTTCGGTGCTCAACCAGTTTACAGGCTTTGGGACGCTGTGCCCGATCCCAGGCAAGCTGGACGGCATGGTTTGCTCGGTAGCCGTCCTGTCCGCTGTACGCTTGATCTCGCGGCAGATGGTAGAGGGCGCCCGTGAAAGGCACCTGGCTATTGACTGGATCGAATCGCCAGCAACGAGTGCCCTCGATATCTCCTCGCGCTCGGCCAATGTTAGCGCCAGCCGGGAGCGATGTCGCTGGGCCGGTCGGATGCCGCCAGTTTCGGCCAGAATTCGTTGTACGGACGAATGGTTTCGATCAAAAAGCTGGGCAATATGCTGGAGGGATTCTCCCTTCTGCCAACGTTCCCACATCAGCGCTTTCTGCTTCTCGCTGTAATAAATCCGGCGTCGCTGTTTCATCTGCAACACTCCCACTGCTTGCGCAGTCTTCAGTGTGTTGCATCCACCGGTTGAATCCGCCACCCTCAGCCGCCAGTCGGACTTTGGATGGAGCAACGACCGCTTCCAAGGCACAACCGCCTGTCGAGTGTTCGCGGTGTTCCTAGGTGGCAAAACATCAGGAGTTTATAGACTGGGCGATAGGCCGCCATCGATTCGCAGATTCATGCCGGTGATGTATCCCGCAAGTGGACTCGCAAGGAAGGCGATGGCATCCGCAATCTCATCCAGACGACCAACCCGGCCGACGGGCACCTGAGCAAACATCGGCAGGACGGCACGCTCGATGACCTCCCAGGGGGCATCCTTATCCGCCGCGCCACGCTCTACAGCGACTTCGCGGAAACGGCTATCGAGGGCGGAACTATGTATCGTGCCGGGAGAGACGGCATTGACGGTGACCCCGTCTGTGGCTACTGCCTTTGCCATTGATACAGTCATAGCGTTTATGGCCGCCTTGCAGGCCGAATAGTCCGGTGCCGTGGGTGGTGCCATCGTTGCGGCGAGGCTCGAAATATTGATTACGCGTCCCCATCTGGCTTGCTGCATGTTAGGCAACAGCCGCGTAGTGACACGAAGCGCAGCCAGGACGTTGCGATCATAGGCGGACGCCCACGAGGCGGGCTGTGTGTTTGCCCAGCTCTCTTTTGAGCCACCCGAGCCGCCGGCGTTGTTGACCAGGATATCGATAGTGCCAGCGAGCTTTTCCGCATCCTGGATCAATCGATGCACATCGTCGTCCTGCGTCAAATCTCCAACCACGGCATAGGCATGGCCGCCCTGCGCGGTAATCTCATTGGCAATTTTCTCAACCTGCGCTTTGTCTCGACCATGAACGATGACGGTTGCCTTCTCCAGCGCGAGTTTCCTCGCAATGGCCTCGCCAATCCCTTTGCTGCTTCCCGTGACCAGTGCTTTCCTACCATACAATTGCAAGTCCATTGCGCATAACCCATTTTTAAGCTGCAGGAATGTCTCAAGTTAGAGGGAAATAATGGACGAAACAAGTACGCACCTTTATGTGCCCATTCCGCCGGAAGAACGGGAGGCCTGTCTAGGGCCGAACGGTTCGGTAGCGCACGTGACAAGAGTGATACGGATGATCCACGGCCGCTGGAAGCTGCCGATCCTCTTCAGGTTATACGCCGACCCTTCTATGCGCACCTTGCAGTTGAAGCGGGACTTGCCAGGCATCTCGCAAAAAATGCTAACCCAGCATCTCCGCGAGCTAGCGGACGATGGCTTGGTCGAGAGAGTTGATTTCCATGAAAAGCCCCTGCGCATCGAATATCAATTATCAGAGATGGGAAGACAACTGCTGCCGGTCCTGATAGCAGCGCGCAGGTTTTCGACCAGCCACCCAGCGTGACGGCCCGTAGAAACGGGACGTTGAATGGCAGCTTCCTGGGGCGGAACCGACGCCTGAATGTCCGAGCGAGGTGCGGGCGAATGGCGATTCATGGCCGGTTGCACTCGTTGATTGAGCGCGACTGGCGGGCCAGCGGCTCGACCTACGCCTCTCGCTTGCTTCGCCCATACAGCAGGAGCATCGCCGCGATCACCACGCCGTAGATGATCTGACGCCCCGCCTCCGGCATCTGCGCGACCGAGAGGATCGATTGCAGCAGTGTGATGAGGATCGCGCCGGCCACCGTGCCCAGGTATGAACCCCGTCCACCCAGAATCGACGTGCCGCCGAGCACGACCGCCGCGATCGCCGGCAACAGGTAAGCATCGCCCATCGACTGTGCGGCCTTCGACGCATAGCCCGCGAGCAGCACGCCGCCGAACGCGGCGAACGCGCTGCACACGGCGAAGGCGGTCACCGTGACGAGCCGCGTATCGATGCCAGAAAGATACGCCGCGCGCTCGGTGTTGCCGATCGCGTAAAGCGTGCGGCCGAAGGTCGTGCGCGACAGCAGGAACATCGTGGCGCCGCCGATCACCACCCACAGCGCGACGGCATTCGGCACGCCCGGTACGAGCCAGCCCGCCGCGAGCCAGCGCATCACCTCCGGCGCAGAATCCTGCGGCGACGATCCGCCCGTATAGACAATCATGATGCCCTGCGCGACCGCATTGGTCGCAAGCGTCGCGATCATCGACGGAATGCGCAGCAGTGCGACGAGGATGCCGTTGACGATGCCGATCAGCACGCCGCAACCGATCCCGACCGGAATCGCGAGGACGCGCCCGAGATCGCCGTGCCCCGCGACCGCGCACGCCATCATCGCGCCGACGGTGATCGTCCACGGCAGCGACAGGTCGATGTGGCCGAGCAGGATCACCATCATCAGGCCGGTCGCAATGATGCCGAGGAATGCGCCGACCTTCAGTTGCAGCAGGATGTATTCCGGCGACGTGAAGTTGCGCGAAAACATCCCGCCGACGAGCAGCAGCGCGACGATGCACGCGAATGCGATCACGATCGGCTTGTCGATTCTGCGGGTGAGCCTCGACACGAACGTGGTCCGGCCGGTCGCGGAAGCGTGGCTCATTGAAACCACTCCAGACGGTTGCGCACCCTGAACAATCCGCACGCGCCGATCGCGACAGCAAGCAGAAGAATCATGCCCTGAAATAGCGGCTGCCACAGCGCATCGACGTTGAACACGAACAGCAGATCGCCGATGCAACGGAACGCGAATGCGCCGAAGATCGCGCCGATCGCGCTGCCCTTGCCGCCGAGCAGCGACACGCCGCCGATCACTACCGCGGCGATCGAAAACAGCGTGTATGAGTTCGCGCTGCCGAGGCTCGCTTCGCCGGTGTCCGTGAAGAACGTCAGAAACAGGCCGCCGACTGCCGCGAGCAGGCCGGCCAGCGTATAGCTCACGAACTTCGCGCGGCGGATCGGCATGCCGGACAGGAAAGCCGCGGGTTCGGACGACCCGGTCGCGTATGCCGCTCGCCCGATCGCCGAGCGTTTGAAAGGAATCCAGACGATCACGATCGCGGCGAGCAGAATCGCCAAGCTCGCTGGCAGAACGCCGGCGACCTTGCCCGTCAGTGCGTCGGCGAGGTCCTCGTTGATCGATCCGCCGGGCACAGGGCGCAGCAGCAGCGCCAATCCGTAGTAGACGGCGCCCGTCGCAATCGTCGTCACGATCGGCTGCAGCCGGCCGAAAATGATGATCACGCCGTTCAGCGCGCCGCACAGCGCACCCGCCCCGAGCACGCCGGCGATGCCGAGCGCGCTGTGCAGCGAGTCGCCCGTGACGAGCCACGACCCGATGCAATTCGTCAGCACCAGCATCATGCCGATCGACAGGTCGATGCCGGCGGTCAGCACGACGAGCGCCTGCCCCATCGAGACGAGCGCGAGTAGTACCGCTTTGTTCGCTGCCGTCTGAAATACGTTGGCCGACAACGCCGACGGATAGTTGACGAGATAGATCGCGAACATCAGCACGAACAGGCCGAACGCGAACACCGCTCCGCGATTCTCCGCATACCAGTAACGCAGCCCGCTCATAGCGCCACTCCCGTGGAAGGCACAATCTGTCCGACGGGCAGGTCGAGAGCACTGGCAATCAGGTTCTGCTCGGTGATCGCCGAGCCGACGAGTTCCTTCTTGATCCTGCCTTCGTACAGTACGAGCACGCGATCGCAGCAGCCGATCAGCTCGTCATAGTCGGTCGAATAGAAGACGATCGCGGCGCCTTCGTCGGCAAGACGCCTGAGCAGCTGGTAGAGTTCCTGCTTGGTGCCGACGTCGATACCACGCGTCGGGTCGCTGAGCAGCAGGATCCTCGGCTGCCGCATCAGCCACTTCGCGATGACGACCTTCTGCTGGTTGCCGCCCGACAGCGAGCTCACGGGCGCGTCGACGCTGAACGACTTGATCGCAAGCAGCTCCATCATCTGCTCGACGAGCGACTGCTGGCGGTCGCGATCGATTATGCCCGCGGTGGACATGCGATCGAGTGCGGCAAACGACAGGTTCTCGCGTACCGACATCGGCAGCATCAAGCCTTCGGTCTTGCGGTCCTCGGGTATCAGCGCCATACCGATTTCGTTGGCGCGCGCGGCCGTCGGGCTCCCGATCGACACGGCTTTGCCGTTGATCTCGATCTTGCCAGCGCAGCCGCGCAACACGCCAAACAGCGCGAGCAGCAGTTCGCGCTGGCCTTGTCCGTCGAGGCCGCCCAGTCCGAGGATTTCACCGGGCTGCAACGAAAAGCTGATGCCCCGCAGCGTGTCGCTCCATGCGAGATCATGACAGGCGAGAACCGGCGCGGTGCTGCGGGCGTCCGCGGGCTGGTCCGCCGGTTTGGCCGCGGGTTTGGCAGGAAACGCATGCTGGTACTTCCGGCCGATCATCATTTCGACAACCTCATTGTCGGAGCGCGTGCCAGCTTCGAAGCTCATCACATGGCGACCGTTCCGGTAGACCGTGCATTCGTCCGCGAGCGCCTTCACCTCGTGCATGCGGTGCGAGATGAAAAGCAGCGCGAGCCCCTCTTCGCGCAGGCGCTTGAGCACCTCGATCACGCGCGCGACGTCGGCCGCGGTCAGCGCCGAGGTGGCTTCGTCGAGGATCAGAATGCGCGGCGCGTGTGCCAGCCCCTTCGCGAGCTCGACCATCTGCTGGCGCGACAGCGGCAGGGCCCGGACTTTCGCAAGCGGATTGATGTCGGCGGCGCCCGCTCGCGCGAGCGCCTCCTCAGCCTGGCGGCGTTGGGCCCGCCGGTCGATCATCCCGAAACGTCGCGGCGGGTTCGCAGCGTAGATGTTATCCGCCACGCTCAAGTCGGGGATCAGCGAAAGTTCCTGATACACGCAGACGATACCGGCCGCGTTCGCCTCGGCAGGCGACGCGAACGAAACCTCCCGGCCATCGAAATGCATCGTGCCCTCGTCCGGCTGCACGACGCCGGACATCACCTTCAGCAACGTGGACTTGCCCGCGCCGTTCTCGCCGAGGATCGCGTGAATGCGGCCTCTGCGCACCGTGAGTTCGGCGTGATCCAGCGCGACGGCGCCGCCGTAGCTTTTCGACACGCCCGACATCTGAAAGAACGGCTGCTCTGCATCCTGCAGCATGCTTCGTCTCCGGTCACAGCGCGGGCCATCATCCGATCACTGGTTGCCCTGGTTCTGCTTCATGATTTCCTGCGCAGAGAAATTGATGCCGCAGGTAGGAAACGAGTTGCCGACGAAGAAGTTATCGGAGTCGTTCGGAAAATAGTTGACGTCCGCTTTCAGCTTCGAATCGTCGGTGACGTCGAGCGGCAGCTTGATCGCCACGGGAATCGTCTGGCCATCCAGTGCAGCGAGTGCCGTCTTGATCGCCACGGCCACCTGCGCTGGCCCGGTGCCCGCCGACGTGCACTTCAGGCCCTGGCTCCCATACTGCGCGCAGAACTTGCGAAAGCCGTTCTCCGTCTCGCCGCCGAAAGGCACGAACGGGTGTTTCGCATCGATCATCGCGCGCACGACGCCCGTGTCGCCGCCTTGCGCCGATATGCCATCGAAATGACCCTGCACGGCAATCGCGTCGGCGGCGACCTTTTGCGCGACCCCGTCGTCCCACTTGCCGTAGACCTGGACGACGTTCCACTTCTTGCCGGTGTCGTCCAGCGTTTTCGTGAAACCATTGTGCCGGTCCGTGTCAACCGACGTGCCCGCCACCCCGCGAACTTCGAGCACCTTGCCTCCGTTCGGCAGGTGGCCCGCGAGCCATTTGGCCCACAGCGCGCCGAGCCCATACTGGTCGACGTTGACGTTGATCGCGTCTGCGCTGTCGAGCGTGTTGTCGAAAGCGACCAGCACCACACCGGCGTTCTTCGCGCGGCGGATCGCGGGGCCGAATGAGGAGGGATTCTGCGCGTTCACGATGACGGCGTCATAGCCGGCATCGATGAAGTTGTTGACGGCCGAGATCTGCGCCGGAACGTCCTCTCCGGTCGAGACGACCTTGAATTCCTTGAGCTTGGCGGCAACGGCCGGTTGCGCGGTGTAGGCCTTGGCCGTCCTGATCATCTGGATACGCCAGGTGTTCGCGATATAGCCGTTCACGAGTGCGATCCGGTAGGGCCCGTTCTTCTTCGGATACTTGATGAACTTCGTGTCGCTCTTCCAGGGGACCATGCAGGTGGGATCGCTGGACGGCCCTGAAACGATCGAAGCCTGCGCGAAAGCCCCGCTTGCGCAGAGCGCCAATGCGGCGCTCGCCGCCGCTCGAAGCACGTGGATTCCTGAAAGCATGTTGCCTCCTTTTTGTTCGATTGGACGTACCGATTGCCTGCGCACATGGCTGGTCGTGGACTGCCGGCACGGTGTGCGTGAAGCACGGAACCTTGCGGAGTTGCTATAGCGGGACTGGATCGGACTTGCAGAAGGAGCTTTTCAACGGCGCCTCCTCGAAGCGAAAAGAAGGGCATGCGTACACGCGTTCCCGTCTGACAGTACTGGCATACCAGTCCACGCGCGATAGTGGTTTACCAGTGAGTCCAACGCGCCGGGCGACCGGGCTGAAACCCTTGGTGGATAAGGACTGGGCTGCCGTGAACGGAGGCGGCGCTGCACGGGGATGGAGGTGCCATTTTGACGAAGTTCAGCGGTCGCCCGGTGGCTTCGACCATTTCGAGAGCCGCAGATGGGCGATCTTTCGCACACGTCAACTGACCCAGCCGCCGACGCGGTCGCGGCCGACCGGGCCCGGCTATCGACCCAAAGATCGCAATGGCCGACTTGCTCACGTTCGATCATCTGGCGGGCTTCGGAGCGAACCGGCCGTTGGAATGACGCCTTCGCATATTGCGTCAACGGCAGCTAATGGCCGAACGCGGTCCGATGACGAACTTCCGTTACCGTTAAGCGTTGTTCGCCGCCTGCCCCTGTCTGCTGGACCATGAGGGCACGACGACGTATGTGGGCATGCATAACAAAAGCCCGCGACAGCCGAGGCTGGGCGGGAGAAACTCGCGACAGGGGCGCGCGAGCGAGGAGACACGGCGGTTGCTGGGCGCGGAATCGAGCCGCGTCCTTCCATGCAATCAGATACACGGACGCCCCAAAGAAAACCATTCTACGAACGGTTGCTGCAGTCCTCCGCAGATATCGTGCGCTTATACATTTGGATAGACAGGCTTGAGTCCTACGGTCTTGCAGCCTGCGAAAGTGGTTTAGCCAGCATCTCGCGCAACCGCCCGATCGCTCGCTTGTGCATCTGGCTGATGCGGCTCGCCGTCACGCCGAGCTCGGCGGCAGTATCCTCGCCGCGCCGCTCGTGCATGTGGCGGGCGAGCGCCACGTGGCGCAGGCACGGGGGAAGTGCCTCAAGCGCCGCGCCATCCCGGCGACCGGTTTCGCTCACGGACATTGGCCCAATATCGCCTCATGCGGTTGATTGTCGGATTGTCGATGATCTAGCCGGCTAGCGTCGAATAACCGCAGATGTTTCTAAACGGTCTGCTGCAGTGCACGCTCGGGTTTGCCCGGTTGTCCTGGACGGAGGCGAAGCATAGCCTTCGTGATGATTTGGTCAGAATCTGTTCGCAGGTTGCCGGGTAAGCCAGCCGCTCTCGCGACCTGCGCAGCATGCACAGGTATCTCGACTGCACTCCCAGTTCGGTGCCGGGATGCTTGCCCGTCGTCTTATGGGTCACGCTGGCGTGTCAAACAATGTTCCGAATGACGACTGAAGTGATCGTTTTGGAGTTCAAATGGCTTCGCACAAACCGCTTTACAGATCACTATATTTTCAGGTAATCGTCGCGATCGTCGCCGGTATGGCATTGGGATTTTTCGCCCCGCACACTGGCGAGGCGATGAAACCGCTCGGCGACGCCTTCATCAAACTGATCAAGATGATCATCGCCCCCATCATCTTCTGCACCGTGGTCGTCGGCATCGCCGGCATGGAAGACATGAAGAAGGTGGGCAAGACGGGGGGATTGGCGCTGCTCTATTTTGAGATCGTCAGCATTCTGGCGCTGGTGGTCGGATTGGTGATCGTCAATGTGGTACAGCCCGGCGCCGGCATGAACGTTGATCCGAAGACGCTGGACGCAAAGGCAGTGGCTACGATCACCAGCGGGCGGAAGCTGGAGAGCACGACCGAATTTCTGATGAACATCATCCCCTCGACCGTGGTCGACGCGTTTGCCAAGGGCGAGATACTTCAGGTTCTGTTGTTCGCGCTCATGTTCGGCTTCGCGTTGCACTGGTTCGGCGGTAGAGGCACACTGATCTTCGACTTTGTCGAGAAGATCTCCCACGTGTTCTTCCGCATCGTCGGCATCATCATGAAAGTGGCGCCGATCGGCGCCTTTGGCGCCATGGCCTTTACCATTGGCAAATACGGCATCGGCAGCATGCTCTCCCTCGGGATGCTGATGCTTACGTTCTATGCGACCTGCCTTTTCTTCATCTTCGTCGTGCTAGGACTGATTGCCCGGTTCCATGGTTTCAGCGTGTGGAAGTTGATCAAGTACCTCAAGGAAGAACTGTTTATCGTTCTTGGAACCTCCTCATCGGAAGCAGCGCTGCCTCGCGTAATGGTGAAGCTGGAGAATCTTGGCGCGAAGAAATCGGTGGTTGGACTAGTCATTCCAACCGGATACTCTTTCAATCTCGATGGTACGTCGATCTACCTCACACTGGCTGCCATCTTTATCGCCCAGGCGACGAATACGCCGCTGGACGTCTCGCATCAGCTTACGTTGCTAGCCGTATTGCTGCTGACCTCTAAAGGCGCTGCTGGTGTTACAGGCAGCGGGTTCATCGTGCTTGCGGCAACGCTGTCTGCGGTCGGACATGTACCAGTTGCAGGTCTTGCGCTTATCCTTGGTATCGACCGCTTCATGTCCGAAGCGCGCGCGTTGACGAATTTCATCGGCAATGCTGTGGCTACATTGGTGGTCGCCAGATGGACCAACGAACTGGACCAACCCAGAATGCGCCGGGTGTTGGACAACGAGACTCCAGAGGAAGCGGACGAGCCGGAAAAGGTGTTTGACCGTACGGACGAAAGGATGCCTATCGCTACGGCGGGAGCGCGATCGCCTAACGTCTAGGGAGCGCGCGAACACGGTGATCCTGAAAGGTCTGATGAACGCCGTTTTCGACAGCGTGCGCCTTTCCGACGTGCGTCAGGCTGAATGGCACCTTGTTGATCTCCACGATGTGGCATTGCCGCAAGAGCAAGAAGGAGGCGCATGGACAGCCTTGGTATCGACACTCGCTTCGCCGGCTCGATCCCCGAGCTCTATGACAGTCACCTTGTTCCGTTGATCTTCGAACCCTATGCCGCGGATCTCGCGACGAGGGTAGCTGTGCGCCATCCGTCACGGGTGCTTGAAACCGCCGCCGGCACTGGCGTAGTGACCCGCACAATGGCGAATGCATTGCCCGCGCATATTGACCTCGTTGCGACCGACCTGAACCAGCCGATGCTGGATCGTGCCGCGGCAATCGGCACCCCAAGGCCGGTGAATTGGCAACAGGCAGACGCTACCCGGCTGCCGTTCGACGACGCGAGTTTCGACATCGTCGTCTGCCAGTTCGGGGTAATGTTCTTTCCGGACAAAGCACGTGCGTTTTCCGAAGCTCGGCGCGTCCTTCGGCGCGGCGGCGTGCTGTTGTTCAACGTCTGGGATCGCATCGAGGAAAACGAGTTCGCCGATACCGTCACGGCGGCACTCGCTGATCTCTTCCCCGCGGATCCTCCACTTTTCATGGTGCGCACGCCGCACGGCTATTTCGACCCGGAAGTGATTTCACGCGACCTGGCGGATGGGGGCTTCAGCGCGGCGCCACACTTCGAGACGATTGCGGCGCGTAGCCGCGCGGCATCGGCTCACGTGCCTGCCGTCGCCTATTGCCAGGGAACGCCCTTGCGCAATGAGATCGAGGCCCGTTCTGGCGCAGGTATGGATGAAGCCACGGCAGCGTCCGCCACTGCGATCGCCGAGCGATTCGGCACGGGGCCGGTCGACGGAAAAATCCAGGCGCACGTTGTCATCGCCCAGCGTTGACAGGGCCAGCATTGCCGCGGCATCTGAAGGCCGTCACCGACCCGTTTCGGACGGCCATAGCCTCATCGCGCGAATGGCGGCTTAGGGATGATTGCGTTGAAAAACTGAAGTGCTTTTTCATTGAAGTCTTTGTGAAAGGCGACGCGGTCGAAGCCCTTCTCGTCGACGCAGAGTTCGGGGGCATCCTTGCTCAAGCCTGCGGGACAAGGGGCAAGAAAGGCAAAGTGAGCTGCGCCGGGGACAAGATGATATTC
>NZ_JARESU010000116.1:0-26448 GCF_046027075.1 Paraburkholderia sp. RL18-085-BIA-A
GGGTGGCCTACCAGGACGAGAAGCCACGGGCTGACGGCAGCTACGATGTACCCGATAGTTCCGCAATCTATATTTTCGATGGGAAAGGGCAGGCCCGTCTGATTGGTACAGATAGCGACTCCGTCAGTGCGTTTGTACATGATCTTTGAAAACTGGTTGATGAGGCATCCTGATCCTTTCTCCTCCGGCCGATGCGAATTGGGGTGTAGGGGTTGCGGCAAAATGCCACAGCGATTCTGGATACGCCAGCGAAGAAGCTGTTGGGGGGCGCGCAAGTTACCATGCGCGCAGCTTTACATAGGAACTGATCTCTCTCGACAACTGGTCCCTAAGCGCCCGGTACCTGCAGGCAATGGGAGACGTCAGCCAGATGATGGAGCACGATCCGCCTACGTGGTCGATGGCGGGGAAGGAACTGGTCGCGATTTCGAAGGCGATCGAGGCGTATGAAGCGTAGCAATACCCGATGTGTACGCTATCGCCGCAGTGATCGCGTACGGGCGGTTATGCGGGCTGCCCCGAATCCGCCGGCACATTGGCGTCAGCAGATGGAAGTGTGGCGGAAAACGGGCATTTCGCCAGGTCATGTGCGAAGTAATACTCTTGGCTACCTGCCTTGAGAACGCTGTTTACTCTTCGGCCACGGTTTCTTCAACGACATCTCCATCCGGGACGGCACCGACAAGGGCCAATGTCGGGGACAGCGGGATGAAGGTGGCCATTTTGAGCGTCGGAACATCCGGCACGATGAACTCGCCGGCTTGCGCATGAACGATGCCCCATCCGCTGAGCGCGGCGGCAAGATCGCGCGTGTAACCACTCACACGCATTCGCAATTGTGCCCCGTTGATCTGCCGCGTGGGCACCTTCCCCCCTTTTCTCACGAACACGCGATCAGCGCTCTCCAAATGCTCCTCACGAGCCTTGGTAATGTCGTATCCAGGAACACCGACCAGTTGAAGTTCCTGAGCTGCAAGTCCCCGGAAGCGTGTCCGCATAACCCAAAGCGCAAACATGGCATCTGTCCGGCAGCGTTTTTCAGGCTTGCTCCATTTACCCTGCGCCGGCAATTCAGGGAATGGCTCAGCCGCCATCGCGAGCATCGCAGCCATTACCGCAGCCGCATAGCGGCCTGCGTCTGGATCGTCCTCATCAACAGCGATTCTGATTACCGGCATGTTTTCATTCCAGTCGAGTTCAGGTTCAGCGGTACGAGAATGCGCACGTAGCGCAGTCGGTGCATGGCCATTGAGGCTGCGCGCACGAACGGGTTTTCCCGGTAACCGGGGCATTCCCTTGCATTAGTTGTCACCCGATGATAACATTCAAGCCATGACAGATCGAGATCACAGCCTGGACACCCTGCTCGAGCTGGACGGCGTGATGTACACCGTCGACGACACCGGGTGTTGTTGGGTGAAATTTGAAGTAGCGCGGATCGCAGCATCACCGGAGCGCCCGCACGGGCTGCGGTATTCGCTGACGTTGCACGATGAAAAGGGTTCTCGCCTGTTGGGATTCGATAACGCGCATCCGATCCGAGAGGGTTCAGGCCCGGGTGCCAGGACGCGAATCGAGTACGACCACAAGCACGCCGGCGAGCGCATCCGGTTTTACGATTACGCGGATGCCGCGACGTTGCTTGCAGACTTCTGGACCGAAGTCGAAACAGTGATGAAGGAAAGGAGCAAGAGCGATGACTGACGTACACATCCTGAAAGTCGGTATTGCCCCGATGGAGAAATTCAAGGCGCGGACGATGGCGATCGCGCGGGGCGAATACAAGCCGTCACCCGATGAGCCGAAGATCTGGTTCTCGTCGCCTGAGTCGTTCGCACAGGTGCTGTCGGGCAAAAATCAGGCGTTGCTCGCGCTGATCGCGAAGACGAACCCGGCATCGTTGACGGAGCTGGCGGAGACGTCTGGACGGGCTAAGTCCAACCTCTCGCGCACACTTAAGACAATGGAGCGGTACGGCATTGTGTACTTCGAGAAGGGCGAAGGTCGGGAAGTCGCGCCACGGGTGAACTACTCGGGCATCAGCCTCGAAATGTCGTTCGCGTAACGCCCCACCATACAGCACCAAGCCCCGCGACTCGCCGACCGGCATCGCGGGCTTCTTCATTTGAACCGCACATGAATCTGGCAGGCCATAACGGGCGAGAGCGTTTGATGAACCCCAGCAGCGACTATCGGCTCGATCTGAGCAAAGACGACTTCGCCGCCTCTCCCACCTCGGATGGCAGCGGGAGATGCTCAACCATTTGCCCCTTGCCATGAACGACGAGTTCTCCGGAACGCCAGTGTATATCGCCCAACTCAAGTGCGACGATCTCTCCGGCACGCAGACCGAGCCGCGCCAGCAACAGCAGGATGGCATAGTCGCGGCGCCCGCGTGCAGTCGACCGATCCGCCGTTGCAATAAGGGCTTCTTCCTGTCCAGGCGTGAGAAACGTTGGCGAAGTTGATTGCCGCCACTTGCGGACTGCAGGCACCGACTCATACAGGTCACGTGGCGTGTCGCCACGCAAAAAAAGGAAGTGGCAAAACGGGCGAAGAGCAACTGCCATCAGCCGCGTGTACTCCGCCGATCGGCCTTTACTGTGGGCAAGAAGGTGGTTTCGGATCGTTACGGCGTCAAATGCAACGGGCAATACACTGCCGTCGCCGGCATCTTGGCTGTTGAGGAAGTCGCGAATGAACGGCCCATAGACGAGCACCGAGTTCTTCGCCAGTCCGCGATCCTGCCTCAGGTAGTCCAGGTACCGGCCGTACATATGGGTGATCGAAGACTGGTCGCCCAATGTCGGCGTGGATATGATGACCTCGTCACGCAGATAGGCAAGAAATGCCTGTAACACGCCGCGCTCGAACCGAACTCGTTCCCCCGGGGCGTCAGTCAGGCACTTCACGAAGCGAGCCGTAGCGGACTCATCAAGGTCCACCAAGCTGACGTTTCTGCTCCTCATCCAACGAGAGAGGGCGGACAAGACCCTTCGTTTCTTGCGAAGCGTTACTTCGGAATAACGTGCCGTCCGTAGACGATCGAGGAATGCATCAACATGACGGGCCGGCAGTCTGGCGGACCCGCTGACTGTATGTGTCGCCTTCATTTGATTTCTCCCGGCCGGCGTGACAACCAGCCTGAGAAATCATACGGATTATGCCGACTCGATTATCACAAAAGGACATGAACGACGCTATTCGTACCCATGACGCGGCATAATCGGGAAGTCGGCATAACGTCATCGAGCGCGACATCAGACCGTTCTGTACGGGCAGGGCTTCATGGCTGTTCAGTGACACACTTGCCGGCGCGAAGGCAAGCGCCATCATCTACAGTCTTATGCTGACCTGCAGGGCTTGCAACGTCGAACCCTACGCTTACCTCGTGCACGTGCTCACCGAATTACCGAAGCGCGAACCGGATGCCGACGTGACCGACCTCTTGCCGTTCAATCTCGCAAAGCTTACCGTCGCCACTCGTTGAGCTTGTTCTGGCCGACGCATTCGAAGCGCCTTGCCGATCGATGCGCCGCCGGGCACGTCAACCTCCGTGCACCCCCATGAACTCGGTGTGCTAGATCGCGCGCTTACAGTTGTCGGGAGTTCAATGGATGAAATCCGGTCGGCCCGGACCTTCAATCCAGATTCTCGGAGACAGTCCTACATCAAACAGCCCACGCAGTCTGATTGGTTAGCACGGTAGCCGTTCTTGACTTAGGGGCCAAAATTCTCTGGTTACGGGTTCATCTAGAGCTACGATGCACTGTATGACGATCGGCAACCCAATTCCCTACAACTGTGATGACGAGGCACGCACCGAACTGCTGGCGTTTCTTGTGATTGAGCAACTTATCGCACGGACAAGGTCGGGGGCCTGGTTGAGCTCCCGGCACGTGACCGAATCAGTCCGGCTTTGGCTCGATTCTAATGGGGCCAATTGCTGCGCTCCAGAACGCACCGTACTCTCGGCATTTTCGGTGGCAGTGGCGTCGCAGATGCTCCATTTGCCCAACCGCATGGATGAGGAATGGCTTGCCGGACTTTTGACTCGAAGCTGGCGCCTCGACTATCGTCAACCCGCTGTCGGCGCATTGCATGACGTGTGCGCAGCCTATCTCATAAGGCACCACAAGCCGGCCGAGTTCTGAAGCATGGACGTGGCAGGCGTGCGGTGCCCAATCGGTTCTTCGTGTTTGTCAGCTCGAATGTCCCAATCGGCTCATGCGTCAATAAATGATGGCTGAGTCCGGCCCTGAAAAGCGGGGGTACTATGGTCGAGTCGGCGCAGGCCGGCCTTCTAAAAGGATGACTAACGAGCTGCGGCCACTTCAGGCTTGGCTCCGGGCCATGGACCGCATGCAGCGGAAATATGTTCAGACTTAAGGCAAACACCGTCGCCGCTGGTTGCTGTATTGCCACCAAAAAGGCTTCTGGCTACAAGTTGCCCGTTCCCTGCCCGAACCATGCTTGACATTGCTGCCAAGTGAAGTATTCATAAGCGGAGAATTACCGGAAATGCGCCATGCACGCTCGCCTGTCAGGTCGCAAACCACCCGAGGGTCGCCCCAGGGCGGTGCAATATATCCGGATTTCGACGGACCAGCAGCAATGTTCGCCCGTATTCCAGCGACAAGCCATCGCTGAGTATGCTTCAGCACACGCCATTCGTATTGTCAGAGACTACGAGGACGCAGGCATAAGCGGACTGACGCTGAGGGCCCGGCCTGCACTCAACCAGTTGCTCATCGATGCAGCAGCCCCTGAGCGGCACTTCTCCCTCGTCCTCGTATACGATGTCAGCCGCTGGGGGCGCTTTCAGGACGTCGACGAGTCGGCTTTTTACGAATACCTGTGTCGACGCCACGGTGTGAAGGTTGTCTATGTAGCTGAACCGTTCGAAATCGACCAGAGCCCGATGTCGCCCGTTATGAAGACGCTTAAACGAGTGATGGCGGGCGAGTACAGTCGCGAACTGTCGCGCAAGGTGTTTCTCGGCCACTGCGTTCTCGCAGAACGTGGCTATCACGTCGGCGCGCGTCCGCCCTACGGTTATCAACGAGTCTTGCACGACGACAAGCGGGGCACGCAACGCATCCTCGACAAGTACGAATACAAGAGCATCAGAACCGAGCGTGTCACTCTGGCGCCTGGGCCCTCGTGCCACGTTGGCATCGTCAGGAAAATATTCGAATGGTATGCGTGGGGCCATGCCGACTGCTGCCTGATTGCAGGACGGCTGAACGACTTCGGTCTGCTGAATGGCGACGGACGTCGATGGTTGCAGAGGTACATCGCCCAGATACTCCACAATCCCGCATACGTCGGCACGGGGATCTACAGCCGGACATCTTCAAAACTGGACGGCGCGTGGCTGCGACTTCCTGAGGAGCAATGGATCACCGTGCCGAACGCATTCCCCGCCATCGTCAATAGGAAGACATTCGATGCGGTTCAGAAGCGATTTTCTCTCTTCCGCCGGCGACCTGATCGCGAAGAGCTTCTGGATGGGCTTCGGAAGGTCGTATGCAAACACGGCAGGATCAATCAGGGGATCTTGAAGCACTATCGTCGGACACCATCAGTTGAGGCTGTCATGTCGGAGTTTGGAAGCCTTAATGCCGCCTATCGCGAAATCGGCTATGCGCCCAATCTGAACCCTGAGCGTGAAGAGAACCGGGACCTTGAGCGCCGGATGGAAAGTCAGATTGCAAATATCATAATGCAGGTCATAACGGAGCGCGGACACGCGCTGGCGTACGAGAAACACTCGCGCACACTTTGTGTTGATGGGTCGCTGCGCTTTCAGATTGTCGTCCGTTCCCCGTGGCTTGTGCACGGAAAGACGCCTTACTGGAGTGCACGGTGGCCAGACGGGTTCAGCATCGACTTCCTTGTTTATTGTCGGATGGTCCGTGGAAGCCCACGACTTCTGGACTTTTTCATCATACCTGCTGGATACATTGAGCCGGGTAAGTTCACGACGCTGGTCGGCCCAAATGCCAGGGATTTTCCATTGTTACGGCACCCCGACCTACGTGTTCTGCTTGAGCTCATTGATACCGTAAAGCTCGCCCAGGTGGGCCGCTTCCTGGAACGGGCATGAGCCACGGACACCTGCCCCACTTGACCGGTATTGAGCTGCAAGCATCTGTCGACGCCGGCGCGGTTTTGACATCGCGTCGACTGCCGCTCGCACAACGAATGCGAAATTTGATGCGACGGCAGAGCGCCGATGCCGCACAGACGGCCGAGAAGATGGCGCGGGTAGCCGAAAATAATTGGTCCCTGCGAAAGCAGCTTGGGGAACTGCTACGCAATACCAGTTTCTTTGGCATTTTGAATGAAGCCGGTATCGAACAGCTTCCGCAGATGCTCGTGTCGCGCATCGCGTGTGCAACGCATCCTGACGGACCATTTGGCGGCCAGACCCTTCATTCAGCAATCGTTCAGTCGCAACGCGCCCCTATATCCACACCGCCCGTTCCTGCTCGACTGGCCGTCCGGACTACTGCTTCACTGGCTCGCATGAACCGCTTCCGACGCGGCGAAGTGCTGGCTCTGATGCAACGTACAAGTTGCTTTACCGGTGACTTCGCTCTGGCATTGCTGATAGCAACTCCGCGTGATGAACTGGCTGATGGACAGTCCGCCCTCCATTGCGACGCTCGATTTGTGGCCAGTCTGATGCGATATGAGCGCAAACTCGAGGCAGCACTCTGCATCATCGACTTACTTGCTCCCGACTATCCGTTGATGCTGGTCGAGCGCACTCTACACGTGGCACTTGGCCGACGATTGCTAGCGCTCCGGCTGGTCGGGGACTGGCTGCGGCAGCGAGCCCCCTTCTACCTTGAACTGTTACAGGATGCCCGTGCCACAAGCGAGTCAGTGCGCACACCGCGTCGTCATATACGAGTCGCCGAATAGCGGTGACTTTCATGTGGGGCGCACCTGTGCTCACGTCCATGGCGGTTAGCCTGCCGGCTCCAAACCTTGCAGTCGGGCCAGCAAAATTTCATTGATTATTTGGTCGGAAAACAATGGTTTCCAGTCCGAATCCAGTAAAGAACAAGGACCTCAGACAGACGCTTATGAACATCCCAAAGGCGCCCTATTTGCCTGATGGACCAAGATAATGAATGTTTTCAAGTCAACGACGCGACGGGTATCTTCACTGGGCAAATGTCCGTTACCTAGGTGGTGCCGACGTTCAATCGTCCGCACGGAAGGCGCCGGACTCGGTTCGATGATGTCCGGCTCAGGTCGCCCCCCATTCGGCCAGGTGCCGCCGTTCATGAGCGGCAGTTGACGGCATACCTCCGGTCACCGATGGCAACGCGCGGCTCAAAACTTTGACGCCGGCGAGAAGCAGCCAGCTCTCATCGACGATCTCTTCAAACAAAGCGTCTTGAACGCCGGATGCCGCCAGGAGACTCACGTCAGCGTAATCGATGCACTGCCATCGGCTAGCGAAGCGGTAGCCAACGCCTGTCGTGCATAAATATATCGCGTCTGCACGGGACATCTGCGAGCTTCCAATGCATTGGATCGCCTATTTGCCGTTCGGAACCGCCTCACAGGAACATTCCCGACATTTGGAACTAGCTCATGAAGCAAGCCCGACGATGCGTGGTGCGAATTCACCGAAGTAACCCGAGATCCGTCGACCGGCTTCTGAACGAGTGTCTCACCTGCGGTCGCGCCGTTTCAATCTCGACAAGTTGACAAAGCCTTCCATGGCTATCGTAGTGACCCCCACTTGCCTGAGCCACTCCGCAAACGCGTGCAGCTCCTGAGTGAAACTGCGGAATGACCGAACCGGTTCGGGGTCACGCTCGGGTCCAACTGCCACAACGTGAAACTGCGCGCCGATGTCTATCGCGGCGGCATGCGGATGGACTACTGCAATCTGCGCCGCGCCGCCGGCGCGCCGTGACTTCGTTGAGTCCCTGTCAGCCCTCCGACAGGAGTAGGGTCAGAGGGCGGGACAGCTGGGTGGATTCACTTTCCTGAACGGGATCGCCTGTTGGCGTCACCAATGCTGGGTCCGCATCCGTCCCTGGACCATGTTTTTTAACGGGATAAATCACCAAAAATGCGACGGCCGCTCCCCCTGAGGCCCCTCAGTGTAGCGAAGCGAAAGTTTCTGCCCTTCGGGCAGGGGGGCGCCCCTTGAGATGTTTTTTAGCAGCGCGTTGTCCTCGCGCAATTGCCGGTTCTCTGCTTCGCGTTGCCGCATACGCTGCTGTTCCGTCGTCAGCGGTTTGCCCTCGCCGGGGCTGCCAGCACGTTCCGCATCGTACTGTGCCACCCGGCGGCGCACGGCTGTCTCCACACGGTCCATCGACCGGCAAACTTCACTGACCGATAACCCCTGGTCTAGTACCCGTACTACTTCCAGCATGAAGCTGGCGTCAAATTGGCGGCGCCTTCTTGTCATCTATTGTTTTTCCTCGTCGATTCCGGATTGTCCTCCTGTCGACCTGTCTGAGGAAATTAGATCATTACAGGCATGGGCGTTTGTGGCGTACCTGCTTGCCTTCCGCGGGATGCATGGTAAAAATATTTGCGATGCTATTCATATCCAGCCGGAGACATCCCATGGCCACAACAGCTGCACAGACCGCACGCGAATACTGCCTGATTGCAGGCTTCGCTCTCATCGCTGGCTTCGCTTCGATGGTCATCTGCGAGCACGAACGCGAACGCGGCCCTCAACTGATGAAAACAAACTGGCCGCAGGCCGAATTGCACGTTGCTGCGGCGGGCGCCCTTGAGTTCCAGAAGGAGCACGGGCGGCTCCCCACTTCCCTCGACGAACTGCGCACCGCGCAGGCCGGAACATACCTGCCCCGCGAATTCGACCTCCAAGGGGTCATGTACTTCCGCGACGGAGGTGGCCGTCCGCGACTAAGCTGGCGGGACGAGGTCGATCGTGGCGTCGCATACTGCAGTCTCGACGCCGCGCTGCACGAGCACTGCTAGCCTTTGAACTTCGGCGAAATTCAACCACCAATTGTTGGCAGAACCGATCGAGTCGTGACGCATTGACCGCGCACCCCTATTCGGGTGGATGCAGGTTTCTGTTCATTCGTCCGATCATGCGTTAGAAGAGCGGATGACCAGGTCATTCACCTAACAGGTCCTGGCTCCCGCCAGGCATGCCGCCTTCCAATTTTTCGCGCGCGACGGCGCGCACAAGTGCTTTTGTGAGTTTCTCGAGGTCGTACAGAACCGGCAATCGCCAGACTGGCCTCAGTGCGGGGAAACAGAGTGATGCATCGACAGAATGAAGTCGACCGCCACAGGCTGCCGTGGCGTCAAGAGCTGGCGAATCGCACACTTCACTGTTTCGCTCGTTGTCGGGAACGCGCCCCGACGCGAGATCGCCCGAGTAAGCTTTGGCGTACGCGTTGACTCGCTCGACCGCGTCACGTGTGACACTCCCGCCGCGACGCCGGCGCAGCGGGAGTTACCGTTCGATCGCTAACGACGCCCAGTTCGCAACCTGCTTTGCACAGCCGGGCGACGTCCATCAGGCGTCGTACACCCCGTCATCCCCGTGATCGTTCGTAGCCGTACAAGCCAGGTGCGCGCAGATTGGCGCTTACCGACTTGCCCGTTCGGGCGGCAGGTTGAGTCGCCTACGGTCGAAAACCTCGCAACGATCCGCAGCATGTCAGTGACATTTTCCGGTCACTCGATCGTTATATGAAAATCCACCCGTGCCGCTCTCGCGCGGACGATCTCATGTATTGCACCATCATCATCCGGTGCGCTCTCGACAGACACCAGTCCAGCGTCACACAACGCATCCACGTCGCACTTGACCGATGCCCGGTCCCGATGCAAACGCGCTGCGATTTCTGAAACCGGAGCCGGCTCTCTCTTTACTGTCCGAAATACCGCAATTCTCGCTCGCGTCAATAACGCCAGGAACTCTTCCAGATCTTCAAACGTGATGCTGCAAACCTCAGGAATCGGTTCGCCGCAATCGGCAGCTCGCGCGATGCGCCTGCCCGCTGCAAAGAATTCCTCCGCTGTCCCAACGCCGACATGTAGCCTGTTCATGACTCGCTTCCCGGTTGCGTCATCGAAAACTTCGACCACGTTAAAGAACGTATCTCACTTGTACTCGAATGCGGTGTCATCCGCCACTCACAGACTGCCCGAAAGTCAGGAGAACCTGCTGACGGCGGCGCGTTCCCGCTAATGCTAACTGAAAGCGGCCGAGGCCTGCGTGTCGGGAGCGTGGAACGTTGTCCTCGGTAGCCGCCGGCATGCAACCCCCTGACGATATCGTGGTGCCCGCCGCTCCAATCCTTGCCGACAGAAATGATCGGTCTCATCTCACCTCAATCACCAATGCGTCCGCATTTGCGCCGTGCGCATAATCGCCAGACGTCACGTTCCCCACCAATCCCGCCGGTCCGCCCAGGTTGCTTCACTTCGCGGAGTCGCCGTGGGGCATCCGATCACCGTTTCCCCAAAGTTCAACTGTCGACCACACGGATGACAGGCCATACGCCCCTTCAGGTGACGAATTCGCCAGCGTGTTCACCGAGTCCCCTGCTGTCGCGTCCGACCATTTCACTGGCGCTCCCGTATGTGCATTCGTGAAGCTGATGAACTTCGCGGACGCAACGCATGGATTGCGCCTTATTGACGGTCTGTTAGCGACGCGACTACCCCGCTCCGACTACGCACTGCTGTCCCCGGGTCATTCGCCCGGTGCAACTTGCGCTCTGAACATCTCGTGAGAAGCTAACACGGTCACCAACGCCAGTCGTGGAGCTTTGTGACGAACCAACCGGCGCAGTCAGCAGGTGCGGTTTCGCTGTCTCCCGGTAACGCGAGCGATATCACGTGTGCGATGTCCTCATTCTATCAATTTGGAGTACACATTAATGAATACACGAAACAGACTCTGGAAAATCTTCGTCGATGAGGCACGTGGCTTTTTTCTTGACGTCCTTGATCCTCTCATCAGGCTCGTCAGGTGGATACGTCGTCGTGACAGGAAGTGATCTCACCAGATTTCCGAATCGATGGCTAACGCTTTCTGGATACCTTATGAAGATTCGCAGATTTAATTTCAAGCCAACCGGGAGTTCCGTGACTCGCATCACGAGCCGCCGGATGACACTCTACGTCCCCGACGGGGTCCCCGTCGAGGTTCTCCAGCTCTGGCTCGCCCGTCTGACGGTGGATCTGCCACGCCGCCTGTCGACGCTGCGCTATGTCCGCAGACGTGAAACCCGGAGAAAACACGTACCGGTCTGGCGGCTCAAGCGAAGTCGCATCCGGTGCAGGCGCGTCCACGTGCCGGTTCGCTTCTGGCGCCACGAGGCCGCCCGGTAAGCGTACCCCTGGCGTTCCCGTTCCTCGCGATCGACTTGCATCGGGAGGAACGGGGCACACACTGAATCCGGAATACCCGAACGGTACGTTCGTGTCGCCCGAAACCTATTTCCTGGAAATCAAGATGAAGAACTCACGCTCTGTACTTCTCACTATTTCACGTCTCGCCATTGTTCTCGCGTGTCTCGCTTACCTGCATCACGAGTGGCACGCGCTGCTTCGGCAGGAATCTGTCCATGCCCTTGCCGTTTTCTTTGCAACGCTGGCTGCCGCATCGCTGGTCTGGATTCCGAACCGGGACGTGCGTGGCTGGACCTGGACAGCATTCATCGTGCTTGCCGTCGGCATGATGCTCGTGACACTCACCTTCACGGCGTGGAGTCCTGCTGCCGTCGCCGTCGTTGCGGCCGCCTCCTTCAGGCTCTGGCGTCTGCATCAGCGCCGGCCAATTGCTACGATCGTTGTCGAGGGTACGCGCGTTTTCATACCGCTGGAAATGAAGATCACCCCGCAGCCTGCACCGGACGTAGCAAGTGAAAAGCGGACAGCGGCGACACGAGCAACGCCCGCGGCGCCCGCGACAAAGCCGCCCGTAGCGGAGGAAGTACCGGTTCCCCCCACGTCGACGCCGCGACCGGCCCCGATGCAGGAGCCGCGTGCAGTACCGGCTGCGCAGACGACCACACCCTCCTGGGATTTCAGCGAGAATGTGCGGAAGCCGCGCTATGACTTTTCTGCTGTCGTTGGCATGGAGGGCACGAAATCTCGACTGTTTCGTACAGCCAAGGAAATCATTGAAGGCATTTCAAAGCTGAACAGCAACGGCATCCTGCTGTTCGGTGACCCTGGCAACGGCAAAACGCTCTTCGCGGAAGCGCTCGCGGGTCAGTTCAACGTTCCCTTTCTTTCGATCAGCTACGGCGATACCGCATCGAAGTGGATTAACGAGACACCTGGGAAAGTCGCGGGAGTGTTCCGAGAGGCGAAACGGATCGGGACCTGCGTGCTCTTCATTGATGAGATAGATTCGTTTATCAAGCCGCGCGACCGAAATGTTCACTCAATGGATCGCGACTTGACTAACGTGATGCTCACCGAAATCGTTGGACTGCGCGGCTCGAAGGTAATCCTCGTCGCAGCAACAAACTTTCTCGAGGATCTTGATTGCGCTGGCAAGCGCGACGGAAGGTTTGACTACAAGATCGAGATCCCCGCGCCGGACCTTGCTGCCCGCATCGCGCTTCTCTGGCGCTCGATCACTGAGGAACTGGGTGACGATTTTGCACAGCGCGAACCGATTACCGCGCTCGCCCGCCGCTGGGAAGGGTTCAGCGCTGCACGGATGATGGCGCTGGGCGGACAACTGCGTGAAATGCACCGGGACGGGAAGTTCACGGGTCCGGTCACGTTCGATATCGGCAGGGAGGCAATGCGTCTGCTCCAGGGACGCAAAGGAAGACTGCCGGAGCACGTCAAGGACATCTCCGAAATCATCATGCCCGATATCTCCCGCGACGCACTACGCAATCTGGCTTACCGCATGCGGGAAACCGAAAACCTCGAGAAGCTCGGCTCGACGCTTCCACGGGGTGTCATGTTTATTGGCGCGCCCGGCACAGGCAAGACCCAGGCCGCTATGTCCCTGGCCAAGGCCAGCAACTTCGCATTCCTCAAGATCACAGGTGCGGACATCATCGCGGACCCAGGTTCCTGGGACCGACTCTACCGCGAAGCCTGCGATATCCGTCCATGCGTGGTGTTTATCGACGAGGTGGACGGGATCCTGCAGGATCGCCTGCACAGCGGCCACGGAATGCTGACTGAAAAAATCCTGGACACGCTCGATGGTGCTGCTGCACGCACGTCGGACTTGTTTTTCATCGCCGCAACAAACCACTATGAGCGAATTGACCCGGCCGCAGTGCGCAGCGGCCGGTTCGAGGAAAAGATCCTGTTCGATGTTCCGACGAACAAGGCGATGGCAGCATACGTGCGCAAAGTTCTCGCCAGCAAACTGGATGGCGCCTGGAAAGTGGAGTCCGAAGCCGTCGTACAGATGATCGGGTTTCTGGCCGGCCGCACTATCGCCGACGCCGACGCACTTGTGCGCAAGGCGATCACCATCGCGGCGTTACGGCGCATGCACGAACGTACCGCGGATTTCCGGGCCGCAGACGTGGTACAGGGAGCGCGGGCAATCTTCCCCTGAGGACACCGTTTCGCCCCTCAACGAAAGGTTGCATCCCCCGGCGGGCGACATATCGCTCCGCCGGACGCGCTCCAAGGCAGACGCAGGAACTTTCCCTCAATCGATTCGTGGCACCCGGAGAGCCGCGCGACTCCTAGAGCGAAGTGGAAAACAATTCCACCTCACGGACCATAGATTTAGATTTCGCCCTGCTTCGGTTCTTGCGTCGGTTCCAACGTAGATTTCTCTCGGCATCCTCGCTGAATAAGCCGTAACACAATCGTTTAAAGATTGTTAAATTCTGGCTTGGGTGACTCGAATCGAAAATGTCCGAGGTTCAGCGGGCCGGCCGCTACTCGCCACTTCTAGCCTCGTCGCCGATGTTGAGGCCAGCGTTCGTGGCCGCAGCCGCTACCTCTATGACACAAAAAAGCGGCGAGAGCTTCGACCGAAGCTCATGCCGTTCAAACACTACCACCCGGCGGGCCTAGCCGCACGAGTATTAGAAATTAGCTCCAGCGGAAATCGAACTCAAAGATGAAAGAACTCCGTTGTAACCGCTTGCGAGGTAGTTGTTCTGGAAACCGTAGTAGATGGCAGGATCACAGCCCGCGCCGCGCGCCACAAAAACGTATGTAATTTCAGCCGTGCGAAAGGTCGATTTACACACTCAGACGTTTTGTTACAGGCTGATCGGGGAGCGCCGCGAGGTCGGTCAAGTCAGTGGAAAATATCGCGCGCAGCAGTCCGCGACGGCGCACGCCAAATCATCGGTCGATCATCGACCGCCTTCGATCTCCGGCATCGGTGCGAACAGCGCGTCGAGGTCGTCGTCGGAGAACTTGGCGGCGCCCGCGCCATCCTCGGAAAGAATGCTGTCGGCGAGGCTCGCCTTCTGTTCCTGCAACTCCACGATCTTTTCTTCGATGCTGCCCGCGGCAATCAGCTTGTAGACGAACACCGGCTTGTCCTGCCCCAACCGATGCGCGCGGTCGGTCGCCTGGTTCTCGGCGGCCGGGTTCCACCACGGGTCGTAGTGAATCACCGTGTCGGCGGCGGTCAGGTTCAGACCGACGCCGCCCGCCTTCAGGCTGATCAGGAACAACGGCACGTCGCCCTGCTGGAAACGCTCCACGGGCGTGACGCGATCGGCCGTATCGCCGGTCAGGACCACGTACGCGATCGCCGCTTCGTCGAGCGCTTGGGCGATCAGCGACAACATCCCGGTGAACTGCGAAAACAGCAGTACGCGGCGCCCTTCCTCGATCAGTTCCGGCAGCATCGACAGCAGCAAATCGAGCTTGGCCGAACGCATCGTGCGCGCGCCCTTGTCGAGCTTCTCCGTCTTGTCGTGCTTTGCGGCGGGAATGTTTGCCGACGGGTTGGCCGGAAAGTCCGACGCATTCCCAGCCGGCGTCTCCCCCCCCGTCCCCACCGCGCCGTCAACCTTGAGCGTCCTCACGAGCCGCGGATCGCAACACACCTGGCGCAGCTTCAACAATGCGTCGAGCACGATGATGTGGCTGCGCGCGAGCCCTTGCGCGCTGACGGCGGCACGCACTCTCTCCTGCATCGCCGTGCGCACGGTTTCGTAAAGATCGCGCTGCGCGCCTTCCAGATCGACCGAGCAGACGATGGTAGTTTTAGCCGGCAACTCCTTCGCGACCTCGTCCTTGCGACGCCGCAGCATGAACGGCCGGATGCGGCGCGCCAGCAGCGCGCGGCGCACGCCATCGCCGTTCTTTTCGATCGGATTGCGCCAGCGCCGCGTGAAGTCTTTCTGGCTGCCGAGAAACCCCGGCAACAGAAAGTCGAACTGCGACCACAACTCGCCGAGATGATTCTCCAGCGGCGTGCCCGTCAAACACAGCCGATGCCGCGCGCGCAAGCCTCGGATCGCCTGTGCGGCCTTGGTGCTCGCGTTCTTGACGTACTGCGCCTCGTCGAGAATCAGCAGGTGGTAGTCGTGTTCGGCGAGGATTTTCTGATCGCGCCACAGCAGCGCGTAAGTGGTCAGAATCAACTCATGTTCGCCGATCTGTTCGAAGCGCTCCTTGCGCTGCGGGCCGTTCAACACCAGCACTTTCAGCCCGGGGGCGAAGCGCCGCGCTTCCTCGCGCCAGTTGTGCACGAGGGTGGTCGGCACGACGATCAGTGCGGGGCGGCTCAGACGCCCCGCTTCCTTCTCCGCGAGAATGTGCGCGAGCGTCTGCACGGTCTTACCCAGACCCATGTCGTCGGCAAGCACGCCGGCCAGATCCTGTTCCCGCAGGAACTGCATCCAGTTGAGGCCCTGGTGTTGATAGGCGCGCAGTTCCGCCTTCAGCCCGCGCGGCACCGGCACTTCGCGCAGACCCGGACCGGCTTGCAGGCGCTGCGCGAGTTGCCGGATCGAATCGTCGCCGCGAAACTGCCAGCGGCCCGTGTCATTCAGCGCGTCCAGCCGGCCGGCGTCGACCGAGGGCACGCGCAGCGGCGCGCCTTCGGCCAGCGAGCCGCCGAGCGAGTCGAACAGGTCGACCAGCACCCGCACCACCGGCTTCAGACGATCGGCGCGCAAGCGCAGCCGCTTGTTTTCCTCGGTTTTGAGCTCGATCGGCTCGTGGTCGGCGATGCTCTCGAGCGCGCCGCTCAGCCAACGTCGGTCGCGCCGGAACAGATCGGCAAGCAGCGGTTCGAGCCGCACGTTGCGCTCGCCGACACGGATGCCCATCTCCAGATCGAACCACCCATCGCCCGCCTGATGCGCAGTGCCGTCGATCGCATCGATTTCGATCACGTTGTAGCGGAACTCCGGCGCCATCGTCACGCGCCAGCCCTTGCTCACGAGTTCCGGCACGGCGTCGTTGACGAACGCGGACCACGCGTCGGCATCCGGCAGGCCGAGCATCGTGTCGGGCAGCAGGCGCGCGGCGAACACCCGGCTGGTCGGGACTTTCTGCAAGCCGGTCTTGCGCAGTTCGAGCAGGCGCTTTTTCTCGGCCTCGTAGCGGCGGCGGATATGGATCACGTCGCCGCCCGGCATTGGCACCAGCGTGACGCTGCTGTCCACGTTGATGCTCACGCCATCGTAGTCGAAGCTCACGCCGGCCAGCTCGACCGCCTCGGGCTTGCGCTGGCCCGCCTTGGCGCTGGACGGCAGGGCGTGGCTGTTGATCGTAAGCACCGGCACCGGCTCGACGTCGATCACGCGAATCGCGGACGCGTCATGAGTAGGCGGCAGCGGCAAGCCGGGCGCGATCTCGCGCAACACCGACGCGACCAGCGGCGCCTCGGCAAGCGAGATCGGCGGCATCGCGAGGTAATCGGGCAGCTGCTGGAACGGCAGCGACAACTGGACGATGCCCGCTTCGTTTGCGACGCCGTCGACGTACCAGACCGGCTCGGTCGGCAGGACCATGGTGGCGCGCGGTTCGGTGCGCAGCACGGGCCGCAGGCGCTGGTCGGCCAGCGGCTCCCATTCGATGCGTCCGGGCCGGTCGGCGGCGCGCGACAAAGGCGTCGGGCCGTCATGACCGCGCGCGGGTTTGAACTCGAAGAACAGGCGACCCGTGGCAATCAGCTTCTGCAGCATCTCCGCGCCGTTCGTGCCGCGCAGGATGAACTGGCCGAAGTCCTCGCGCGAGCGGCCGAGCCATAGTCCGCGCAGGATCGACAGGTCCTCGTCGGACACGAATTTCGGTTGCTTGACGAGCGCCGCTTCGACGTTGTCCCACGGCTCGTCGACTTCGACGATCGCGCCTTCGGGATTGCAGCGCGCGCGGTACAGCACGACCTCATGGCGCTTGTGGAAGTCGGACCAGTTCAGCCGGTATGCGAGCGTCTGGGTGCGCGCGGCACTCGCATTCCGGGCGAGCGCATCGGCGGCTTCGGCGCGCGCGCGAAAACGCTCGAGCCAGCTCACCAGTTCGGGTCGCACGCCGGATGGTTGGTCCAGCGCCATGATGGATTTCGGGGAATTCAGCCGTGGGTCGGCGCTCCCGCCGTCGTCATCATCGTGCTCGACGTGGGTGATGTGGTCCATCTCGTCGTGATAATCGAGTTCGGCGAGCAGCAGCGCCGCGACATGCTTGCAGTTGCGACCGACCGGGCACGTGCAGTCGCTTTGCGCCCAAGGCGAACCGCCGTCCGTGCGGAAGCGCACCCGCGTCCGGTACGGCAACGCTTGCGTGCCCTGCACGTCGCCGCTGAGCGTGGTGCCGTGCCATTCCACATGGGTGATGGCGCCCACCGAGCGCGCCTTGGCGACGGTGTGATCGCCCAGCCACTCCGCAATCCGTTCCCGATCAAAGAAAACTGACGACATCGGCGTCCATTCCTATTAAGCCGGCGAAGGCAATCGCGCACGGACGAAGCAGCGCGGCACGTGCGGTGACGCGATGGCCGGCGCGCTTCTGTGCGGTTGCGATTGCCTGTGATAGCCGGCTATTTTACGCGTTGGACGGGATTGAGTTTGGGCGTGGGTGTGGGATGGGGGACGGAGTAATGGGCTTTTCTGGGCCGCGACGCGCACAGGACTACTCCGAGCCTGGCGTTCATCCGACGCGCGCAACATGGCAAGCGGCGGCGGCGCGCCCGGGCTACCGCGCCCAGGCGCGCAGACTTGTCTGATCCGCAAGACGCAGGCGCTGCAAGTCCGTCCGGCAGTGCGGATAACAGAACCGCGCAGTCGCCCGGGCGCCCTATCAAGCGCCCCCCTCGTCAATTCGATCGCCCGACCCCGGGCGCCCACCCGCCGACGCCCCGACCGCCACCTCCACTCCCGCCGCCGCAAACACCTGAGCCAACGCTGGCACCGGCGCTTCGTCGGTAACAAGAAGATCGACCACATCCGCCCCGAACGCATGCACCAGCGCGCTATGTCCAAATTTCGCGTGATCGGCCGCGACCACGCGCCGCTCGGCCTGGGCGAACGCGGCCTGCGCAAACGCCACATCGGCGGGCAGCGCGTCCATGAAGCGCCCCTGCATGTCGATCGCGGTAACCGAGACGATCGCGTAGTGCACGTGGAACTGGCGCACGAAGGCCAGCACGCTGTCGCCGAACGCGGCGCCGTCGTCGGCTCTCAGCTCGCCGCCCGCGATGAACACCCGGTTGCCGTTGCGCGAGGCCAGCACACGGGCGACCTCGATCGAATTGGTCACGACCGTGAGCCGCGAGCGCGCCGCGAGCGCCTGCGCGATATGCAGACAGGTCGTGCCGCCCTCGATGATCAGCGATTCGCCGTCCCGCACCAGTTCGCCAATACGCGCGCCGATCGCCCGCTTGCCTCCGAGACTCGCCGCCATACGCCGCTGGAACGGCGGCTCGTCGAGCCGCTCGGGCAACATGACGCCACCGTGGACCTTGATGAGCAGGCCATCCGCGATCAGCCGTTTGAGATTGCGGCGAATGGTTTCGTCGGACACGTCGAAGCGGCCGGCAAGGTCGGTGACCGTGCAGGTGCGCTGCTCGCGGACGAGTCGCAGGATTTCTGCTTGGCGCTGATTGGAAAGCATTGGGGCAAGTAGTGGCTGGTTGGGCGAAGTCTAGCAAAAGTCACGGTTTAGCGGGTTCGATTCCCACACCTTTCCAACAAAAACCACTATTTCTCTTTCGCATGGAGTGCAGGGTTTTTGTAAGCATATCGGACATTGACACACGTGAACACCGTCCCATAGCGATGGCATGACAATCCAAACGAGCCAACGGAATTCAAACCACACTGTTGCATTCCGCGCACTTTCGAGGCATTCTGCGTAAATCACATCAACACATTCCCACACATGTCCACATCAATCCCCGCTCATGCTCGTGTCGTCATCATCGGCGGCGGGATCATCGGCTGCTCGGTGGCCTACCATCTGACGAAACTCGGCTGGACCGACGTAGTCCTGCTCGAACAGGGCCAATTGTCATGCGGCACGACCTGGCACGCGGCCGGTCTCGTTGGCCAGTTACGCGCGCAGGAAAGCATGACCAGGCTGATTCGCTACTCGACCGCGCTGTACGCCGAACTCGAAGCCGACACCGGCCTCGCCACCGGCTGGAAGCAATGTGGCTCGCTGTCAGTAGCGCGCACCGCCGAGCGGATGACGCAACTCAAGCGCACCGCCGCCGTCGCGCGCGCATATGGCGTGTCGTGCGACGTCATCAGCCCGCGCGAAGCCGGCGACCTGTGGCCGGTCATGCGCACGGACGATCTGCTCGGCGCGGTCTGGCTGCCCGGCGACGGCAAGGCGAATCCGACCGACCTGACCCAGGCCCTCGCCCGCGGCGCGCGCATGCGCGGCGCACGCATCGTTGAAAACACCCGCGTCACAGCGATCCACACGCGCTCCGCGCAGCACGGCAGCGCAACCGGCGCACGCGAAGTGAGCGGCCTCGCATGGCGCAACAAGGACGGTGAGGAAGGCCGCATCGACGCGGACATCGTCGTGAATTGCGCGGGCCAGTGGGCCAAGGCGGTGGGCCGTCTGTGCGGCGTGACCGTGCCGCTGCATTCGGCCGAGCACTACTACATCGTCACCGAACGCATCGCTGGCGTGCATCCGGACCTGCCCGTGATGCGCGACCCGGATGGCTTCATCTACTTCAAGGAGGAAGTCGGCGGCCTCGTGATGGGCGGCTTCGAGCCGGACGCGAAACCGTGGGGCATGAACGGCATCCCCGATAATTTCGAATTCCAGCTGCTGCCCGACGATTGGGATCAGTTCGAAATCCTGATGAAAAACGCGCTGCAGCGCGTGCCCGCGCTCGAAACCGCGCAGGTCCGTCAGTTCTACAACGGTCCCGAATCGTTCACGCCGGACAACAACTTCATGCTGGGCGAAGCGCCCGGGTTGCGGCGCTTTTTCGTCGGCGCGGGCTTCAATTCGATGGGCATCGCGTCGGCGGGCGGCGCGGGCATGGCGCTCGCCGAATGGATCGTCGCGGGCGAGCCGACCATGGACCTGTGGCCGGTCGACATCCGCCGCTTCGCGCGCTTTAACGGCAACGACACGTGGCTGCACGATCGCGTGAAGGAAACGCTCGGCCTGCACTACGCGATGCCGTGGCCGAATCGCGAACTCGACAGCGCACGGCCATTTCGCCGCTCGCCGCTGTATTCGCTGCTGCGCGACAAAGGTGCGTGTTTCGGCAGCAAGATGGGCTGGGAGCGCGCCAACTTTTTCGCGCCGACACCCGCGCAGGCGCGCATCGACTACGCGTTCGGCCAGCAGAACTGGCTGCCCTGGAGCGGCGCGGAACATCGCGCATGCCGTGAAGGCGTCGCGCTATTCGACATGACGTCGTTCTCCAAATTTCTTGTGAAGGGGCGCGACGCGCAAGAGGTGCTGCAAGGCATCGTCGCCAACGATGTCGACGTGCCGCCCGGCACCACCGTGTACACCGGCATGCTCAACGAGCGCGGCACCTACGAGTCGGATTTCACACTCACGCGCATCACCGACGATCAATACCTGCTCGTCACCGGCACCGCGCAAGCCACGCGCGACTTCGACACCATCGAAAAAGCGATTCCGCACGACCGGCACTGCACGCTCGTCGACGTGACGGGCCAATACGCGGTGCTTGCCGTGATGGGCCCGCGCTCGCGCGAACTGCTGCAAAGCGTGTCGAAAGCGGACTGGAGCAACGAGGCGTTCGGGTTCGGCCAGAGCCGCGAAGTCGACCTCGGCTACGCGACGGTGCGCGCCACGCGTCTCACGTACGTCGGTGAACTCGGCTGGGAGCTGTACGTGCCGGTCGAATTCGCGGTCGGCGTGTACGAGACGCTGCATCAGGCGGGCAAGGCGTTCGGCCTCGTCGACGCGGGCTACTATGCAATCGATTCCTTGCGCATCGAGAAAGGCTATCGCGCGTGGGGACGCGAACTCACGCCGGACACGAATCCGTTCGAAGCGGGCCTGTCGTTCGCGTGCAAGCTCGACAAAGAGATTCCATTTCGCGGCCGCGACGCGCTGCTGAAACTGCGCGCCGAGCCGCTCACCCGCCGCGTGGTCGTGCTGACCGTCGACGGCGCCGATCGCATGTTGTGGGGCGGCGAAGCGATTCTGCGCGACGGCAAACCGGTCGGCTTCGTCAGTTCGGCGGCGTTCGGACACACGCTCGGCTGTCCGGTCGCGATGGGCTACGTGAACAATCTCGAAGGCGTGGCGGATGCCGCGTATCTGAACAGCGGCCGCTACGCAATCGATGTCGCCGGCGAACTGCTGCCAGCCATTGTGCATCTGAAAGCGCCGTACGATCCGCGTTCCGAGCGCGTGAAGTGCTAACGGTCGCTGCGCGCCATGCTCGAAAACACGCCGTCGCGACGGATCAGCCCATGAAACAGCGCGGCCGCGAGATGCAGCAGCACGGTCGCGAACAGCGTGAACGCTAGCCACGTATGCAACGCGCGCAGCAGCGCGAACAACGCGACGTCATGCGGCGCGATCGGCGGCAAATGCAGCGGACCGTATAGGGTGACGGGATAGCCCGCTGCGGATAGCATCCCCCAGCCGATCAGCGGCATCGCCACCATCAGCGCATACAGCACGAGGTGCGAGGCTTTGGCCGCGATGCGCTGCGGCGTCGCCATGTCGGCGGGCAAAGGCGGCGCGCCGCGCGTGATGCGCACGGCAACGCGCAGCACCACCAGCAGCAGCAACGCAATGCCGAGCGGCTTGTGAATCGCGACCAGCGTGTTGTGCGCGCGCGAGACGCTCGCCACCATCCCGACGCCGATGAACAGCATTGCGACGATCAGCGGCGCCATCGTCCAGTGCAGCAGCCGCGCGAGCGGACTGAAGTGGTTGCGTGCCGGCGTCATGAGCGGTCTCCGTTGGCGTGCGTTTGATGAATCGCGGGATCCAAGGCTTCTTCACGCGTCCGGCGCTGATAGGACAGCGCATACGCGGCCGAGCGCGCGGCGAGCAACGGATCGTCCGATGGCGCGATGCCCGCGGGCAGGATCGTCGGATCGAAGTTGATGTCGCGGCACGTGCCGTTTTCCTGCGATGTCGTGCGATCGAGCACCAGCGTGCCCGCGTCGATATGCTGGCGCGCGTCGGGCCATTGCAGCGTGGCGTCGTCGGTGGGGTCGCCCGGTTGCGCGACGGTCAGGATAAGATGCCAGCGCAACGGCCCGCTGTCGAGCCGTTGATCGAGGTCGGCTTGAAGGAAATTCATCTCGGCTTTCTGCGCATCGGTGATCGGCGCATAGGGGGTCTCGGGCACCATGGCCCAGCGCACGGCGCGCGTCGTGCCTGCGCCGTCGGTAAAGCGGAATGCATTGATCCCGTAGTACGCGGCGTTCGCGAGACTCGACGAAGGCGGGTGCGCTTTGACCCAGTTCTGAAACGGCAGGGTCTCGGGATTGGACGCGTAGAAGGTCTTGAGTTTCGCCGGGTCCGGTTTGCGGGTCGCCGGGTCGGGCTTCGCGGCGAGCAGTTGCTGATAGAACTGCGCCGGCGTATGCACTGCGAACACGGGCGTCGAATTCATGCCGGTGCGCCATTGCTCGCCGTTCGCCAACTGGAACTGCAACGCGAGGCTGCGCACGGGCGAACTGGTATCCGGCGCGGACGGGTTGCCGCCGGGCACCGCGAAGCGTCCCGTCACCGGCGTGCGTCCCGGCGCGAACACCGCCGCGCGCGAGACCGTTGCGCCGCTGCCGTTGCTGTCGAAGTACCCCTCGACGCACAGGCCCTTCGCATGATTGCGCCGATAGCCGGGATGCGGCTGGCCGGCCACTGTTTCGAACGTGTTGATCAAACGCGACGTCGTCAGACGCGCGGGCGTGAGCCAGCCCGCCGTGTAGGCGAAGCCGCCGGCCACTGCGAGCACGAGCGCGCCGATCGCGGCCAGCCGGCATGGCACGCAGCGAGGCTCGGAGTTGGGAACGGAAGGTTGGGTCACGACGACTCCTTTGTCGAATAGATGCACAGACCGGCTAACACGCGATTCGACGATCTATTCCACGTCCCCACTCGACACAGCGGCGCGCGTTCCGTTCGCGCGCCGGCTGCCAATGCTTCAATTGACGTTGCCTGTCGCCGCGCTGTCGCTCGCGACGCGGCTGGCAGCCGCCGCTTGCGCGGCGAGCGCTTCCTTGTGCTTTTCGACTTGTTGCGCGAAGACCGGGCTGACATCCGGATACGACGCGTCGGTGATGTAGTCCAGTCCGTTCTGTTGCGCCTCGATCAATTCCTGGTACACCTCAGCACGTGTCTTGCCTGCGGCAAACGCGCTCGATGAAGCGGCGAGAACGACAACGGACAAGGCGGCAAATGCGAGCTTCTTCATGATGAACTCCTCGGAGTGTTGTGCGGGATCGCATCACGGAGAACCACGGCCTGGCGGCTTTTATTCCGGCTTCGACCGCGTGAAGAAAACATATTTGGAAAGCGGAATAAAAACATCCGCGCGACGGTTTGCTCACCGGGTTTGCTCACCGATCAGCCGCATTGAAAACGGCAAACGGGAGCAAACGCAATTGCCTGGAATAAACCCGCGCTTGTCCGTGTTCGCCTTCCGATAGCCGCATTCCGAGCCCCACCGCCACCATGACCTCGACCAACGCCCCACCCGACTCGCCGCTTTCCGAAGCCGACATTCAGGCCTACGCCGACGGCACGCTGACGCCGGAACGCGCGGCGTTTCTGCGCGCCTATCTCGGCCAGGACCCAACGGAAGCGCGGCGTGTCGGATTTTACGGCAGGCTGAACGCGCAGATCCAGCAGGCGTTCCAAACCGTCGACGAACCCGCGACGAACCGCATCGACCGGTGGCGACGCGCGATCGTGCGCGTCAAAACCGTGGAACGTCTGCGCAAACTGGCGGGCACGCTAACGGCGGTCGTTCTGGCGCTCGCGGCCGCGAGCGGCTGGCTTGCGGCGACCCAGGTGTCGCCCCAGGCGCTCGACAACGCCGCGCTGATGGCGTTGGCGGAAATCTCCGCGCGGCCGTTTTCCGCGGCAACGCCGACGCGCGCCGATCCGGCGGCGCCCGAGCTTGAGGCCATCGGCCTGCGACTCGTCGAGCGCCGAGCCGCGCCGCTCGGTCCATTTCAGCGAGCCAGCGAATTCATCTATCTGAATCGCGACAATCAGCCGGTGGTGGTGATGTCGACGCTGGCGCTGCTCGCGCCGGCGCAGCCGCAGTGGTCCGCGCGCCGCATCGGCGAGATCCGGCTGTTGACGTGGACCTCGCAGCGCCAGCGCTTCGTGGTCGCCGGCAACGCCCGCACCCACAGCCTGATGCGCGCCGCCGACGCGCTGACCGCGCGCTGAATTCAGTAGCCCGTTAGAACACTCGCAAAAAACTCGCGGAATAAACTGTGTTGAGCCGTGTTCGCCATTCGAATGCACGTCGCCGCCCACGCCGCGGACGCCCGTCCTATGCTTAAGGAAGAGCCCCGTGACCGGGATCAGAATCGGGATGAAAAATGGATGTCCGTGACGAGTTGATTGAACATGTACCGCGCTTGCGGCGCTATGCGCGCGCGCTGATCAACAATCGCGATCTTGCCGACGATCTGGTGCAGGACACGCTCGAACGCGCGCTCGGCCGCACCGGCATGTTCCAGCCCGGCACCGACCTGCGCGCGTGGCTATTCACGATCATGCACAACGTGTTCGCGAATCAGGCGCGCAAGGCGTCGGCGCGCGCCGTCCACGTGGCCGTCGACGACGACAGCATCGCCGAGAGCGAATTGGCGGTGTCCTCCGAGCAGACCCGCTCGCTGGAAATGCGCGACCTCGACTACGCGCTGCAGCGTCTGCCGATGGAGCAGCGCGAAGTCGTGCTGCTGGTCGGCCTCGAGGAAATGAGCTATGCCGACGTCGCGCTCGCGCTGAACATCCCGCTCGGCACGGTGATGTCGCGGCTGTCGCGCGGACGTGAGCGACTCAGGGCATTGATGGCGGGCACCCGGCCCGGTGCGAAATTACAGGTGGTGCGATGAGCGACCAATATATGCCGATCGGTGAAGAAGATCTGCACGCGTACGTGGACGGCACGCTGTCCGACGAACGCCGTCTCGACGTGGAACGCGCGCTCGAACAGAACCCCGAACTGGCCGCGCGCGTCAGCGATTATTTTTCGCTGAACAACATGTTCCACGAGCGGTATGACCGCGTGCTCAGCGAGCCGGTGCCCAAGCGCCTGCAAGCGCCCGCGCCGCGCCGCTGGCGTCTCGCCGCCAACTGGCCGCAGTTCGCCGGCATGGCGGCGGCGCTGCTAATGGGGGTCGGCATCGGCGTGGGCACGCAGATGGGGCGCGATCTCGGCGCACCGGTCGCTGCGGATCATGCCGACACGCGCCCGGTCAGCGCGGACAGCGCCGAGGTGTTCGCGCGGCGAGCGGCGGTGGCGCATGTGGTCTACATGCCGGCTGTCGACCGACCGGCCGAAATGAGCGCCGACCACGAACAGGATTTCGTGCAGTGGCTCGCCAACCGGCTCGGCACCGACGTGCATCCGCCGGTTCTGTCGAAAAGCGGCTTCTCGCTATCGGGCGGCCGCCTGTTGCCCAGCGCCGACGGACCCACCGCGCAGTTCATGTATCGCGGACCGAACGGCGAGCGCGTCACGCTGTGCATCTCGCATCGTCAGGCGAACTCGAACACCACCGCGTTCAAGCTGTATCAGGACGGGCCGGTGAATGTGTTCTATTGGGTCGACGGTGACTTCGGTTACGCGGTGTCGGGCGGGATAGATCGCAAGGTGCTGTTGCAGCTGGCGCACGACGTGTACGCGCAATTGACGGGCGCTGCGCCGGGTTGACGGCGGCGCGTATTCCGTGGGGCGCGCTAGCTTTTCTACCCGTTGCCGCGAGTCTGCAACGCAGTGCTCGTCACGTCGCCCGGCCGGGTGAAGCTCAGCTCGCGCGGCGTGACACCCAGCAGGCGCCCCATCCAGTGCGCCAT
>NZ_JARESU010000117.1:0-26414 GCF_046027075.1 Paraburkholderia sp. RL18-085-BIA-A
GATCGGCAGCTCCTTCCACTGGCAGCCCAGGTAGAGCAAACGCAAAATGTAGTTGAAGATCGCGTGAAAGCTCAGTTTCTTCGCGGGGCCGCGACTGCCCTTGCTCAGATGCGGCAAGACAAATTGCTCGAACTGCGCGGCACTCAATTTCGTTGGAATCCCTTGTCGTGGCTTGCTTCTCGCCATCTCGAGCACCAAAGCAACGAGATTCTAGCCGGTTCGCTCGTATCTGCGAAAACCCCTTCCTGCTGCAGCCTGAAGCCAAATTCGAGCGCTGAGAGAACCCGCAACCAGTTGAACTTAAGCAAATCGGCCTGACACACGTCCCACGTCGGGGCATTTGGGGGCTCGCTGACGTCGCTCCACAGACCGACTTGCGGCTCTGATTGGCGATCGCTTCCCACTTTTGACGGAAAAATTCTCGCCGATTCCGTTAAGTTGACAGTACCTCTCACCGCGGTTATACGCCCGTATAAGCAGGTAACGCTAACGCGCCATCGGCATATCCATCCGTGGAATTGATTCTCGCTGCGGCAAAACCTACGCTTGTCTCACCGAGACAGCGCTCGCCGTTATGAGAGCGCGAAGCTCGCGGTTCGGCCCGCCAACAATATCGCCTTTAGGGTGCCCGCCCGCCCGGTTCCCTTTTATAACGTCTCCAAGCAATCATCGTGTCACCTGTTCTGCATAGCTGGATACATATCGGAAGCAACGCGTATGCGGCGTACACGTTCGTGCCGTGGCTTGGCAAGAACATTTATCGCCGTACCGTCGACCTCTCCACAATATGCATCCAGTAGCCGCAAGTCAGGGGTTATTCAACCTCTACCTTTGCGCGATTACTGCTTCACTCTTTGCTAAAGGGAGGAACACGATGTTGAACGCCGAACCCAACACGACTTCTGACATCCTGTCAGAGTATGCCTCTCACCATACGTCTATTGTCCCCGCGGTGCCCTCAAGCCATCATCCGTCGCCGCATCGGCCGGGGGCTGCTCGCTCAGTCAAAGTCCGCTTCGGCTCTGCGTCGCCGAAGGGTCCGGAGCCTTGGGCAACGACGCTCGCAGCCATCCACCAATTTTCTTCCCGGCCAGACCCGATGCGGAATTCAGCTGACCTGTCTGGCCGCCCCTGCTCCGGTGGCGAGCCGCTCCGTCCGAGGGAGACGGACGGCGACGTGCGCACCTTTACTGTGAAACGGCAAGAGTCGGCAGAACTACTGGAAATGCGACGTCGCCCTTTGGCGGAGCAGCAATTTCTATCGATCGACCGGGTCGCTTTCAATTACCTTCGATCAGATTCGCGCCGCTAACTCGTTTTTCACCAGTCCGGAACACGTCTTCACCGCGCGCGGATGCCGGGTTCATGCATGGTCAATGCGAAGCGCGTCGGGTGCGAAGCTGGCATTCAACCAGCGAATTGGTGGGAGAACGGCATGAGCAGGGTAACCGCAACCGTCACAGAACACGCCCAAGCGAAGACCTCGGTTCGCTGGAAGATTTTCCTGATGCTGTTGCTGCTGGTCACGGTCAACTACATCGATCGTGCGTCCGTGTCGGTCGCCATGCCGATGATCGCAAGCGAGTTCACGCTCACGCCGGTCATGCAGGGTCTCATCATGAGTTCGTTCTTCTGGTCGTACACGCTGATGCAGATTCCAGGCGGCATAGCCGTCGATCGCTTCAAGCCGCGACTGGTGCTCGCGCTCTGCACCTTGCTGTGGGGCGCTTTCCAGGGCCTGGGCGCGGTGACGACCAATGCGGTGTCCTTGCTCCTCACGCGGCTCGGGCTCGGCGTAGCGGAAGCGCCCGTGGCCTCGGCGGGTGGCGCGCTCAACGCGATGTGGCTCACGCAGCACGAGCGGGTGCGCGGCGCGTCGCTGATGGATGGCGGCTCGCCTCTCGGCGCGGCACTGGGATCGCTGCTGATCGCCTGGCTGATTGTGGTCGCTCATTCGTGGCGCGCGGCGTTTGCAATTGCCGGCGTCGGCACCATCCTCTGCGGAATAGGCACCTGGTTCTATATCAAGAACCAGCCGCGGGATCACGCGGCCGTCAATGAAGCTGAAGCCGAACACATCGAACAAGCCCGGCGGCACGAATACGAGAAGGAGGCGAAGGAACTCTCGGGCAACTCGATCGACTTCTTCAAGCATCGTTCGGTACTGCTGATGTTCATCGGCTTCATGTGCTGTACGACGCTTTACTACGGCCTGCTGACATGGATGCCCACCTATCTGCACAAGGTGCAGGGTTTCGACATTCAGCAAATGGGCGGCGCCAGCTTCGTGATCTTTTTCTGCGGCTTCATCGGCGAGCTCGTAGGAGGGTATGTCGCCGACAAGTGGCTGGCGAGCGGCGCCGCGCCGAACCTCGTCATGCGCACGATCTTCGGCGTTGCCGGCGCGGTCGCCACGATCGCGGTGTTTTCCGTGGCGCATGCGAAGAGCCCGACGACAGTCGTGATCTTGTTGTCCATCACGCTCTTCTTCCTGCGATGGGGTGGCCTTTACTGGTCGATCCCCGCGATGCTCGCCACGCGCCACAAGGTGGGCGTGCTCGGCGGCCTGCTCAACTTCGGCGGGAACATCGGCGGCATGGTAATCCCGATCGCGATTGGCGCGATCGTCCAATACACGGGCTCTTACTTTCTCGCGTTGATGTGTTTCGCCGCAATGGGCGTCGGGCTCCTGCTCTGTTCGATCGGAATCGACTTTGAAACGAAGATTCCGGTCTGAGCGGTTGCCGTGCCTCGCATGAACCAGGTTGCTACTGAGATGGAAAAATGGGAATAGCAAAAGTCGAAGATATCATTGCCCAGACCGTGCGGCGCGATATCGGCCGCATGAAGCGGTTTGTCGAAGGTCAGATGGAAGAGGCGGCACGGTCCATCATGAGCACGCCGAATGCCCACGTCGGCATTGTGACGGGCTTTTTCATCCGCAACGCCGTGCCGCCCTCGCCGGAGACGGAGAGGGCTTTGTCGCGATAACCGAAAGCTCTTTCGCGGCGTTTGCGTCTTCGTCATCGGGTAGCCAGTATCTCGAGAAGACGTTTCGTCGTCACAAGCGGTCGGTGGGCAAGAGCTGGCGGATGTACGAAACGTATATCAGGGTCAAGGGCCAGTGGAAATATCTCTACCGGGAGTTGGACAAGGCGGGTGACACCATTGATTTTCTGTTCAGAGCCAAGCGGGACAAGGTGGCCGCGCGGCATTTCTTTGAAAAGTCGATCGCTCAGCATGGTGCCCCTGAGACGGTAACCATCGACAAAAGCGGCTCCGATCTGGCCGCGTTGCACGCGACGAACGCCGAGCCAGGATCATCGGGCCATTAAACGCCGAACCCGACCGATTCTGGGGTTCAATGACTTCCACTGCGTGCGCGTCACGTGTTACGCCGGCTGCTAGTCGGGGCCATTTCTATAATGCCAGCCGGAATGTTGTTGACATCAACATCGACAACAAGCGACAGATAACAAGATAAAAACAACTATTTATGTCTGTATTTTTGAAACGGTATATTAGCTCGAACATGTCGACAACGACTAGATTAACCGGAGCATCGATGAGCGCAGAGTTTGACCTCGTCATCCGCAACGCAAAAGTGGCGACCGCCAGCGATACGTTCATATCCGATATCGGCGTAGCCGACGGGCGGATCGTCCAGATGGGCGCGAAATTGTCGAAAGGCGCGCGCGAGATCGATGCGGAAGGTCGGATCACGACACCGGGCGGTGTCGATGCTCACTGTCATCTGGATCAACCGATTCCGCCGCCCGCACGAATGACGGACGATTTCGAGTCAGGCACACGTTCGGCGGCCTGTGGCGGTACGACCACGGTGATTCCGTTCGCCGCGCAACAAAAGGGTGGTTCGCTGCGCGCGGCGGTCGACGACTATCACCGGCGGGCAAATGGCAGGGCGAGTATCGATTACGGTTTTCATCTGATTGTGAGCGACCCCACGCCCGAGATACTGGCGGACGAACTGCCGGCGCTCATAGCGGAAGGGTATTCGTCGTTCAAGATATATATGACCTACGACGATTTGAAGCTCGACGACGGTCAGATTCTTCGCCTGCTCGCTCTTGCCCGGTCGCACGGCGCGATGGCGATGCTCCACGCGGAAAATTCGGAGTGCATCGCCTGGTTGACCGAGAACCTGCTCGAAGCCGGGCTGACCGCGCCGCGCTATCACGCGACATCGCGGCCCATGCTGGTTGAGCGCGAAGCCACGCATCGCGCGATCAGCCTGGCGGAACTGGTGGATGTTCCCGTGCTGATCGTCCATGTTTCCGGGCGCGAAGCGGTGGAGCAAATTCAGTGGGCGCGCAGCCGCGGGTTGAAGGTCTTGTCGGAGACGTGCCCGCAATACCTTTTCCTCACCGCCGACGATCTCGGTATTAGCGACAGTTACGAAGGCGCCAAATGCGTGTGCAGCCCGCCGCCACGCGACGCCGCCAATCAGCAGGTGATCTGGAGCGCTCTGGCAGACGGTACGTTCACCGTTTTCTCCTCCGATCACGCACCGTTTTCGTTCGACGACGACCGCGGCAAGAAGCCGAACGGCGGCGAAGTGGCGTTTCCCTACATCCCGAATGGCATCCCGGGTCTGGAAACGCGTCTGCCGTTGCTGTATTCCGAAGGCGTATTGACTGGCCGGATTTCGGTCAACCGATTTGTGGAATTGACTGCCACGAATCCGGCGAAGACCTATGGCTTGCATCCGAGAAAAGGGACGATCGCGATAGGGTCGGACGCTGACCTCGTGATCTGGAACGAACGCCGTACGCCACTCACGAACTCGATGCTGCATCACGCTGTCGATTACACGCCGTATGAAGGCCGGACGCTCGGTGCCTGGCCGGCCTATACGATCGCCCGGGGCGAAGTCGTGTGGGACGGCCGGCAATTCCTCGGTACGCCGGGCCGAGGCCGTTTCCTTCCACGCGGGTTACCGACCGTGGTCCCGCGCAAGCCGTCAGGAAACGGCGCGTACTAAAGCTGCAACGTGCTGTGTATGAGCCAGTCACTGAAAAAGACATTTCGGTATCCAAATTAGTTTGAAATTGCATCACCTTATTCCATCTCATTGAAGCGAGGAGTGTGTCATGTCGAAACTGTACGGCGGCGGCTACGTGTCAGCGTTGGCTCGGATAAGGTCCACCCATGTTGCACGGGTGCTGGTGGCGGCGGCCGTCATGTCCATAGGCAGCGGATCGGCGCCCGCACTGGCACAGAACAACAATACAATGCTGCTCGTCGCGGGGCCGCGCACGCCGGAATCGCTGGATCAGGAATATCCGCCGACGGAGGCGAGTCATGAAGCGCGCCGCAATATCTACGAGCGTCTGCTGTCGTATGAGATGAAGCCGGGCGAGAACGGCGTGATGGTCGAGAATTTTGACAAGCTGAAGGGCGCGCTTGCAGAGAGCTGGGAGACCTCGCCGGACAAAAGCTCAATCACTTTCCATCTGCGCAAGGGCGTACAAAGTTACGCGGGTAATACGCTCACCGCCGACGATGTGATGTGGACCTTCGAACGCGGCTGGAATCTCAAGGCCACGTTCCGCTGGTATATGACGCAGGTGTTGAAGATCACGGACTTCAACACGGCGTTCAAGAAGATCGACGATCAGACCGTGAAGGTAACCTTGCCGGGGCCATCGCCGCTGATAGAACGGCTGTGGGTGGACAACGACCTTGGCATCATCGATTCGGTCGAGATCAAGAAGCACATTACGCCGGACGATCCTTGGGCATCGCGCTGGCTCGCGAGTCATTCCGCGTCGTTCGCGCCGTATCAGGTTACCAAATACTCGCCCGGGCAGGAGGTGATCTACGAAAGCAACAAGAACTACTACCGTGGGGCGCCGAAACTCACGCGCATCATCTTTCGCGAGATGCCAACTTCTGCCAACCGTCTTGCCGCGCTGCAAGCCGGCGCTGTCGACGTAGCGGAATGGCTCGCGCCGCGCGAACAGGGCACGCTCGAAAAAATGCCCGGCGTAAAGGTGTGGAAGGTCTACGGCAATTACATTCAGCGCGTGGAGATGAACAACACCCTGGCGCCTTTCAATAACGAGAAGGTCAGGCAGGCGCTGAACTACGCGGTGCCGCGCGATCAGATTCTGAAGTCGGTGTTTTACGGCACGGCGCGTTTGACTAAAAGTCCGGTGTCCGAAATCTATCCAGCGTTCACCGACAAGTACTACAACTATTCAGAAAATCTCGACAAGGCACGCGCGCTTCTGAAAGAAGCCGGACTTGAAAAGGGTTTCAAGACGCAACTCGGCTATCCGACCGGCGACCAGACTGAAGAGGAACTTGCCATCATTCTGAAGACGGCGTTCTCGAAGATCGGTGTAGATGTCGAGTTGCAAAAGCTGCCGGCATCCACCCTGGTGGAGCGTTATTCGAAGGGTACGATCCCGATGTACTTTTTCCGTGATATGGCGATCGTACCCGACGCCGCGTACGTCACGAATCTGTGGCTCAACAGCGGGTCGTTGATCAACTACTCGCGTTACAAGAACCCGGAGGTCGACAAGCTGATCAACGACAGTCTTTCGATGACCGACGAGGCGAAGCGCAAAACTTCGATGGAACGGGTGCAGCAACTCGTGATGGAACAGGCGCCATGGGTGTTCCTGATCAACCCCGGTTACCAGCTCGCGACCCGCGCTAACGTGAAGGGTTATAGCTGGAATACGACGAACGGCAACACCTGGTACGACTTTTCCAAGAGCTGATCACGGCCGGTGCGAACGGAGTCGATACGGTTCGCACTCGGCATAACCCTGGTTCGAGGAGTTGCGCGATGTTTCTGTTTTCAACCTGGCGTTCGATCCCGCGCTCGATTCGCATCGTTATCGCGCGGATCGGCATCCTGATCCCGCAGATGTTCGGCGTGATGTTCGCCACCTTTCTGCTCATCCGCATGTTACCCGGCGATCCGGCGTTGTTGATGCTCGGCAACATGGCGACGCCCGAGGCCATTGCGGCGTTGCGCGAGCGTCTGAATCTCAATGGCACCATCTCGTCGCAATTCGGCGGCTACGTGACGGCATTGCTTCACGGTGATCTGGGCACCTCGATGTTCACGTCGAATCCAGTCACAGTCGACCTATTGCAGCGCGTGCCGGCGACGCTCGAATTGATTACGTACTCGATGATCTTCACCGTCATTCTCGGCGTAGGCATGGCGGTGACATCGGTGGTCAGGAAGGGCGGCTGGGTGGATCGCGGCAGCCGCATCTACGGACTCGCGGCCGGTGCGATCCCTGATTTCTGGGTGGGGCTGCTACTTATCTACACTTTGTTTCATCTGGCGGGCGTGGCGCCCGCGCCATTCGGACGCGTCGATTCATTCATCACGCCGCCGCCGACGGTCACGGGTTTTTATACCGTGGACAGCGTGCTTGCCGGCGATTGGGACGCGTTCCGCTCTTCGGTATCGCATCTGTTGTTGCCGGTCCTCACGCTGACCATCGTCAACGCCGGCGGCTTGATGAAGATGACGCAATCCGTATTCGCTGACATCTACAAAAGCGAATTCATTCGTCATGCGCGCGCATCGGGTTTGTCGGAACGCACGCTCGTGCTGAGCGCATTGCGTAATAGCTGGCCGCCCATCATCACCATGATCGGCTTTCTGTTCGGCTTCCTGCTCGGCGCGGCCGTTCTGGTCGAGACCATTTTTGCGTGGGGCGGACTGGGGCAGTACGCCGTGCAGGCCGTGATGAACAGCGACTATCCGGCGTTGCAGGGTTTCGTGCTGGTGGCGGCGGCCTTTATTCTGGTGGTGTACACCGCCGTCGATGTGCTCTACGGCCTGGCTGATCCGAGGATCGAAATATGAAACTGCCATCAAGTTATCGCGGCGGTCGGCTGAGCGCCACGCTCATATTCGGCCTCTCGCTGCTGGCGCTGCAGATCGTGCTGATCGTGTTTGCGCCGCTGCTCGCGCCGCATTCTCCCGTCGACGCCGATCCCATGAACATTCTTAAACCGCCTTCGTGGCATTACTGGTTCGGTACCGACGTATCGGGCATGGACATTCTCTCGCGCGTCATTTACGCCACGCGGATCAACCTGCTCATTAGCGTGACGGCCGTAGCGATCGCGTTCGTGGTCGGCGTGCCGATCGGGCTCCTGATCGGCTTCTACAAAAACCTCCTGAGCACGCTCGTCATGCGCGTCTTCGATTTCATACAGTCGTTCCCGGTCTTTGTTCTCGGCATGGCGCTGGTCTCTGTGATGGGACAAGAGATCTGGAATGTCGCGATCGTGCTGGCCGTTCTATTCATCCCCATGTTCGCGCGGCTGATCCGCGCGGAGGTGCTGTCATTGCGCGACCGGCCGTTCATCAGCGCGGCGCGCTGCAGCGGCGCCACCAATCTCACTATCATGTTCAGGCACATCCTACCCAACGCGATGACGCCGGCCATCGTGCAGGTATCGATCAGCATCGGCATGGCGATCTTGCTGACCGCCGGGCTGTCGTTCGTCGGCGCCGGAGTTCGCATGCCGACGCCGGAATGGGGGCTGATGGTCGCCAACGGTGCGCAGCAGATGATCCTCGGCGTGTGGTGGGCGGCTTTGTTCCCCGGCCTCGCCATTATCATTTCGGTGCTGACGTTCGCCATTCTCGGCGATGCCGTGAAGCGGTTGGCTGAGCCTACGTCGCGGGGTGAGCAATGAGCGCTCACGCGGATCAAGCGCTGCTGGAAGTCGACAATCTTTCGGTCTGTTTCGATAACGCCCCTTCGCGGCGAGTCCTCGACGCGGTCAGCTTTTCGCTGCGCAAGGGCGAGATTCTCGGGATCGTGGGCGAGACCGGCGCTGGCAAGTCGATTCTTGCGCGCTCCATCATCGATCTGTTGCCCGAAGGCGGGCGGATAAAAAGCGGCCGCATCTCGCTGGATCAGCGGTCCGTGCTCGACATGTCGGCGCGAGACAAGCGGCGTTATCGTGGCGGCGATGTCGCGTTGATCGGCACCAACGCGAAGATGCTGCTCGATCCCGTGGAAACTGTCGGCTCGCAACTCATGCGCGTGCTGAGAGTGCACAAGCGCATTGGCAGGAAAGAGGCGTGGCAGGAAGCAATCGAATTATTCAGCCAGGTGGGCATCGTCAATCCGCAAGCGCGCGCGCATGCGTATCCGCACGAGTTGTCAGGCGGCATGGCGCAGCGCGTGGTGATCGCGATGGCGTTGATCGCGCAGCCGAAGATCCTGCTTGCCGATGACGCCACACTCGGCCTCGATGCAACGATTCAGTTGCAAGTCCTCGATCTGCTGGTGCAAAAGGGCAAGGACCTGGGTCTGGGCGTGTTGCTCGTGACTCACGATCTCGGCGTGGTGGCGAATTACTGCGACCGCGTCGGTATCATGAAAGATGGCAAGATCATCGAGCTTGCGCCGGTCGGGCAGTTTCTGAAGGCGCCGGAACGACCCTATAGCCGTGAATTGCTGGATGCCGCGAAGGTCCGTCCGGCGCTAGTTGAGTCGAATGAAAATTCAGACCGCATTGCGGGCCGCGCGGTGGCCAACATCACGGCGGCAAAGACGCGGCGTCCGCTGCTCGAGGTCGAGCATCTTGTGAAAACCTTCGTGTCGGACCGGAGTCACGCGGTTGTGCCCGCCATCGATGACGTGTCGTTTTCCATCGCGCAAGGCGAAACGCTCGCTTTGGTCGGCGAAAGCGGCTCGGGCAAGACGACAACCGGCCAGTGCCTGCTGCGTCTGCTTGAGGCGGACTCCGGCGTGATCCGCTTCGACGGCAAGAACACGCTCGACATGACGGAGCGCCAATTTCGCGCCGTCCGGCGTCGTATGCAGATGGTGTTTCAGGAGCCGTATGTCTCGCTGAATCCGCGCTGGCAGGTTCGGGATCTGATCGCAGAACCGCTGGCGCTCGCGCCGAAGCTCTCGCGCACCGACCGGGACACGAGGATTCTACAGTTGCTCGATCTCGTCAACCTGTCGCGCAAACGCGCGTCCGCGTATCCCCACGAATTGACGGCCGGCGAGCAGAAGCGCGTGGGTATCGCGCGTGCGCTCGCGGCAAGTCCCGACTTCGTGGTCTTCGACGAATGCACCACCGCGCTCGACATTCGCGTGCGTGCGCAGATCATCGATCTCGTGCGCAACCTGCAGGCCGAGATGGGCCTGTCCGCGCTTTTCATTACGCACGATCTGAACTCGGTGCGCTCGCTCGCGCATTACGTTGCGGTGATGCGCAACGGCAAGATCATCGAAATGGGTGAAGCGGAGACGGTGTTCAACCGCCCGGTTGAGGACTACACGAAAAGGCTGCTGCAGGCGGAACTTCCGATCGAGGAAGTCGCGAAGAGCGTTCATCATTTCGACGTTGCAGGAGAAACGCAGTGAGCATCCCGCAGAGAATCATGGTCACCGGCGCGGCCGGTCTGGTAGGTCGCGCCGTGTGCCGCCAATTGCAGGCGCGGGGCGACGAAGTGATCGCGATCGACCGGGTCGGCGGCGCTGGTATTGATGGCGTGACGGTGACGGAATGCGATCTTGGCAACGTGCATCGGCTGCATGCGCTCGCGGGCCCGGGGCTGTCGGGCGTGATCCATTGCGGCGCATATTCTGGTCCGATGGTCGCGCGTGACAACCCGGTATCGATGGTGCAGGTCAACATTGTCGGCACAGCGAACATGCTGGAGCTCGCCCGCATTCACGGCGCCCGCCGTTTGGTGTTCTGCTCGTCAACCAGCGCATACGGCAACACGCCGCCCGCACCGGTGAAAGAGGACGTCGTGATGGTCCCGGCGAGTCTCTATGCCGCGAGCAAGGTCGCGAGTGAGCAACTGGTGGCGGCTTACGCGCAGCAGTACGCGGTGGATGGCGCGAGCTTGCGCTTGTCATGGGTGTACGGTCCGCACCGCACGACCGATTGTATGATCCGCACCATGCTCACGGACGCGATGGCCGGCAGGCCCACGCGACTTGCGTTCGGCGACGACTTCTACCGTCAGTACATCTATGTGGAAGATGCCGCTGCGGCGCTGCTCGCCGCACTCGATGCACCGAGCCTGCGCCGCCGCACTTACAACATCACTGGTGATAGTCGCCTGACGCTCGGCGAGGTGGCCGGAATCGTGCGCCGCGTGCTGCCAGCCGCCGATATCGAACTGGCGCGCGGTCCCGATCCGCTCGATGAAGTGCAGGAACGCTTCGATATCTCCGCTGCGGCGGCGGATCTCGGCTATCGGCCGCGGTATGACATTGAATCCGGCGTTCGCGCTTACGCGGACTGGCTGTTGAAGAACGATTAACCCTTGTTTGAAGGAGCATTATCGTGGAATCTTTTTCTCTTCGCGGCAGGACGGCGCTCGTGACAGGCGGTAACAGCGGTATTGGCCGGGCGATCGTGCGGCTCTTCGCCGCACAAGGCGCGAAGACGGGCATCTCGCATTTCGGCGATCCCGAAGGTGCCCGCACGCTCGCCGCCGAGCTCGCGGCAAGCGGCGGCGATGTCGCCGTTTCCGAGTGCGACGTGACCGACGTGGAATCGGTTCGAGATCTTGGCGCGTGGAGCCGCGAACATCTCGGCCCCGTTGATATTCTCGTGAACGCCGCCGGGATCAGCGGCGAGACTTCCTTCGTGGATTTATCGATCGAACAATGGGACCGGATGATGGCCGTCAACCTGCGCGGCACGTTCCTTGTCACGAAGCAGTTCTTCGCCGACATGGTCGCGCGCAAGTATGGCCGCGTGATCAACATTGCATCGCAACTCGCTTACAAGGGCACGCACGACATGAGCCACTACTGCGCATCGAAAGCGGGTGTGGTCGGCTTCACGCGCGCGCTTTCATACGAAGGTGCGCCGCACGGGGTCACGGTCAACGCGATCGCGCCGGGGCCGGTCGAGACCGCGATGCTCGCCGGCTTCAGCGACGAATGGCGCGCGATGAAATTCGCCGAGTTGCCCGCGGGCCGCTTCGGCCGCAGCGATGAAATTGCACCGACAGCGTTGCTGCTTGCATCGGAGACGGGTGGCGCGTATTTCGTCGGGCAGACACTGTCGCCTAACGGCGGCGACGTGATGCTCTGAGCATCTTTTTATCCTTCAGCAACAGGAGAAACCGCTTGGATCTGAATCGCGATTTCATCGGCTATGGCGAGAATCCGCCCAACCCGAACTGGCCGGGCAACGCCCGCATTGCCATCAATTTCGTCATGAACTACGAGGAAGGTTCCGAGCCGTCCATCGCCGACGGCGAGGGCGCGACAGAGACCTGGTTCACGGAATCCCACGGACTCAATTCGGGCGTGAGCGGCCGCGATCTCGCAGCGGAAGGCCTGTTCGAATACGGCAGCCGCGTCGGTTTCTGGCGTCTCATGCGGATCTTCCAGGAGCGCGGTCTCGCGCTCACCGTGTACGGCTGCGCGCTCGCGCTCGAGCGCAACCCGCAAGCGGCCGCTGCAATCCGTACATCGGGTTTCGACGTGTGCAGTCACGGCTGGCGTTGGATCAAGCATTACGGTTTGAGCGAGGAGGTCGAACGCGAGCACATTCGCCTGGCGATCGAGTCGTTGGCGCGCACAACGGGCGAGCGCCCGTACGGCTGGTATTGCCGTTATTCGCCTTCTGTGAACACGCGCAGGCTGCTGGTGGAAGAGGGCGGTTTTCTCTACGATTCCGACTACTACGGCGACGAGCTGCCTTTCTGGAAGACCGTCCAGGGCAAACCGCATTTGGTGATACCCTATTCTTTGACCACCAACGACGGCCAGTATGCCGGCTCGGTTGGCACCGGCAACCAGTGGTTCGAGTTCATGCGTGACACCTTCGACATGCTGTATCGCGAGGGTGCAACACAGCCGAAGATGATGTCGGTCGGATTGCATATGAGGCTCATCGGGCATCCGGCGCGCGCGGCCGGGCTGGAACGGTTTATCGACCACGTGATGAAACATGACGACGTGTGGATCGCACGCCGTATCGACATCGCGCGGCACTGGATCAAGGAACATGCCTATCTGCGGTAGTGCATCGCCAGGTTATATCGATGTCGGCCCGTCGACATGTCAATCCGGACGTGCGACTTAATTCCAATCAGACGTAACACATGCTAAATACTGTTGGTGAAACCAAGGTCCGTAAGACCCGCAAGATCCGCGACGGCGACAATCGCAGTGAAGAGATCTACGAGCAGATCTATGTTGCGTTGCTGGAGCATCGACTGGTGCCCGGCACCAAGCTGGCCGAAGAGCGGCTGGCCAGCATCTTCGGCGCGAGTCGGGCGCGCATTCGGGATGCATTGAGCAGGCTGGCCTACGAGCAGATCGTGGAGCTTTATCCGAAGAAAGGCTGGTTCGTGGCGAAGCCATCGGTGGATCAGGCTCGCGATGTTTTCGAAGCGCGCCGCTTGATCGAGCCTGCCGTCATGCAACGGCTGACACGCGCCGTCACGCCGGAGAAGCTCGCCCAGTTGCGAGAACATCTGCGCCTCGAAATGGACGCACGCACACGCGACGACAAGCGCGCGATCATCCGGCTCTCCGGCGAGTTTCACAATCTCGCGGCGGCGCTTGCCGGCAACTCTTCGTACACCCGCAGCCTGCGTGAACTTTCCACGCTGACGTGTCTTGTCATTTTGCTCTACAACGCGCCGATCAGCGTCAGCTGCCGTGCCGACGAGCACACCGCCATCACGGATGCGATTGCGCAAGGCGACGGCGATAAAGCCGCGCAACTCATGCTCGATCATCTCGACCACATTCAAGGCGCGCTGAATCTCGACGTCGTCGAGGACGAAGTGGATCTCGAAGCAATATTTAAACGGTGAAGCGACGGCGGTGCCTGGGATCGCCGTACCTCGGCCGATCACGTCCCATAAGCATCCGTCAGTCCGACGGAACGGTACCCCGTTGCATCAAACAGCCGACGCACCTTTTCACCTGGCGCGCGAAAGCTATTGCTCGCCTCTTAATTTCCTCTCAAACCTCAGCTAAGAGTAAACCCCCTCGATTCGGAGCATTTTTGTCCCCGTAACAAAATGAATGTTGTCGACGACATGCATTTAACCTTTAAACGAGCAAATGTCCGATGCACATATCCCGTGTCTCCGCTGTTGCGCTGTCTCGCGCGTTCGCCGCCGGCGAGTCAGATCCCGTTGCGATAGCCGAAGCGGCGTTATCGAAAGCGGCATCTGTTCCCGCCGTCTTTCTCACCACCACGCCCGAACGTGCGCGTAGCGAAGCCGCCGCATCGGCGCGACGTTGGCGCGAAGGCCGGCCGTTGAGCGCGCTCGATGGCGTGCCGGTCGCGTGGAAAGATCTCTTCGATGTCGCCGGCACCATCACCACGGCTGGCTCCGTAGTGTTCGCCGCACATTCGCCCGCTCGCGACGACGCGCCGCTGGTTGCCGCTGGCGCTCGAGCGGGGATGGTCTGCATCGGCAAGACGGGGTTGAGCGAGTTCGCGTATTCGGGCCTCGGCCTCAATCCGCATTTCGGCGCGGCCGTGAACCCTGCTGTCGATGGCGGCCGGCGCGTGCCGGGCGGTTCGTCGTCGGGAGCGGCGGTCGCGGTGGCGATGGGCATCGTGCCTATCGCGATCGGCACCGACACCGGCGGTTCGGTCCGTGTGCCGTCCGCGTTCAACGGCCTCACCGGTTATCGCGCGAGCGTGGCGCGCTACTCGCGCGAGGGCATGGTCGCTTTATCGGCGACGCTCGACACCTCCGGACCGCTCGCGATGGACGTGGCCGACTGCGTTGCGTTCGATGTCGCCATACGTGGAATCGAGCCGTTATCGCCGAACGAGCGAACTACGTTTGCGGGCATGCGTTTTATCGTTGATCCAACGCTGTTCGAACGCTACTCGGTCACAGCGGCGGTTGCTGAAAACTTTGAGCGCTTCATTGCGATGCTCGAGCAAGCGGGCACGGTAATCGAGCGAAAGCCGCTCGCCACGCTCGCTGCCGTGCGCGATTTGATACGCGACCAAGGCTGGCTGGGCGGCCTCGAAGCCTTCGCGGTGCATCGCGCGCTGCTCGATTCGCCGGATGCCGCCCGGATCGACCAGCGCGTGCGAACGCGCCTCGAAGCGAGCCGCGCAGTCCCGTCTGGCCGCCTGGAGCAACTCATCGCGCGACGCACCGAATTGATCGCGGAGTTCGCTAAAGAAGCCGCTGGCGCGACGCTTGTCATGCCGACGACCCCGCACGTAGCGCCGCTGCTCGCGCCCCTCGAAGCCGATGCAGATCTGTTCACACGTGTGAACCTGCAGACGCTTGCCATGACCATGCTCGGCAGTTTCCTCGATACCCCCGCGATCGCGATGCCGTCCGGCACCGATACCGACGGGCTGCCGACCAGCGTACAAATCATGCGCGCCCAAGGCGACGACGACGCGCTGCTGTGCATCGCCACCGCACTCGAAGCGATGGTGCTGTAAAGGCGCTTTGACAACAAAGACGCACATTCAAACAAAGGAGCAAAACGATGGCCAAGGAAATCCTGGTGGCATTTGGTATTGACGTGGACGCGGTGGCCGGCTGGCTCGGTTCATATAGCGGCGAGGATTCGCCAGACGATATCTCGCGCGGTTTGTTCGCAGGCGAAATCGGATCAATGCGCCTGCTCAAACTCTTCGAACGCGAAAAGATCAAGACGACGTGGTTCATCCCCGGCCATTCGATCGAAACGTTTCCCGAACAGATGAAGGCGGTGGCAGACGCGGGCCACGAGATCGGCATTCACGGCTACAGCCACGAAAACCCGATAGCGATGACGCCGGAGCAAGAAGAAGCCGTGCTCGACCGCAGCATCGAGCTCGTGACGCAACTGTCGGGGCGGCGCCCGACGGGTTATGTAGCGCCGTGGTGGGAGTTCAGCCAGGTATCGAATGAATTGCTGGTGAAGAAGGGCATCAAGTACGACCACAGCCTGATGCACAACGACTTTCACCCGTACTACGTGCGCGTGGGCGACACCTGGACCAAGATCGACTACAGCAAACATCCGAGCGCCTGGATGAAGCCGCTCGTGCGCGGCCAGGAAACCGATCTGGTCGAGATTCCCGCCAACTGGTATCTCGACGACCTGCCGCCAATGATGTTCATCAAGAAGTCGCCGAATAGTCACGGCTTCGTCAGCCCGCGTGACATTGAGCAGATGTGGCGCGATCAGTTCGACTGGGTGTATCGCGAGCACGACGACTACGCCGTGTTCCCGATCACGATCCACCCCGATGTCTCAGGTCGTCCGCAAGTGCTGTTGATGCTCGAACGGCTGATCCAGTATTTCCGCTCGCATGAAGGCGTGCGATTTTGCACCTGCAATGAAATCGCCGACGACTTCCTCGCCCGTCATCCGCGCGGGAAATAAACCCATTTCCGCCACCCTTATGGGAGAGCAATGATGAAAGAGAATCCGCTCTCCGCGTCCGGCTTCAAGCTGGAAAAGATCTTGCCGGTCGATGTGAAACGCGCAACCATCGTGGCGTTTTTTGCGTGGGTGTTCGCCGTCTACGACTTCATTTTGTTCGGCACGTTGTTGCCGGAAATAGGTCAGCACTACGGATGGGATGCCGCGATGCAAGCCGAGATCGCGACGCTTGTCGCCATCGGCACGGCGGTGATTGCATTTGCGATCGGACCGTTACTCGACCGCGCCGGACGCAAGGCGGGTCTCCTGTGGACGGTGGCGGGCGCGGCGCTTTGTTCGGGGCTGACCGTGGTCGGCGGCGCGCTCGGCCAGTGGCCGCTCGTACTCATCCGCTCGCTGTCGGGACTCGGGTACGCCGAGGAAACTGTCAACGCGACCTACCTCAACGTGTTGTATTCGGCCGCAAACGACCCACGCCTGAATCGCAACAAGGGATTCATCTACAGCCTCGTGCAAGGCGGCTGGCCGATCGGCGCGTTGATCGCGTCCGGCTTGACGGCGCTGCTGCTGCCGCGCATCGACTGGCAGGGCTGCTTTATCTTCGCGACGTTCCCGGCCATCGTGATCTTCTTCATGACGCGGCGTCTGAAGGAAAGTCCGCAATTCCTGCTGCACACGCGCATCAAGACCTTGCGCGAAGCAGGTCAAGACAGTGCTGCACGAACGCTTTCCGGCGAACACCGGGTGGACTACGAGCAGCACAGCCGTGCAGGTCTGCGTGAAGCGTTTCGCGGCACGTCGCGGCGCGCAACGCTCGTGCTCGGCGGCGGCATTCTGCTGAACTGGTCCGCCATCCAGGTGTTCAGCGTGCTCGGCATCACGGTGCTGACGCGCGTGCATAACGTGTCGTTCGAGAACTCGCTGCTGATTCTCGTGCTGTCGAATGTGATCGGCTATTGCGGCTATCTGAGCCAGGGCTGGATTGGCGACAAGATCGGCCGGCGCAATACACTGGCGATCGGCTGGATGCTCGGCGGCCTCGCGTTCGCCGGCATGCTTATGGGCCCGAGCAGCACGGGGATCGTCGTGGCGCTATATAGCCTCGGCCTGTTCTTCCTGATCGGACCGTATTCGGCCGCGCTGTTTTTCATCGGCGAAAGTTATCCGACATCCATTCGCGGCACCGGCAGTTCGATCGTCCACGCAATGGGTCCGATCGGCGCAATTCTCGCCGGGGTTGGCGTGACCGCGATGCTCAATCACGGCGGCGACTGGATGCACGCAGCCATCTGGTTCGGCGCGGTGCCTTGTTTCCTGTCCGGCGTGCTGATCTTTTTTGCGAAACACATCAATCCCGAGGAAATCAAATGAACATGCAGCCCGGAGTATCGAAGGGAAAAGAGCAACGCGTCGCCATTGTTACCGGCGCGGCCAGTGGTATCGGACAGGCGCTCGCGGCGGCGTACGCGCAGATCGGCGTGGCGGTCGTCGGTGGCTATTTCCCCGGCGATCCGCACGATCCCGCAGAGACCGAACGCGCGGTGCGCGAAGCGGGCGGCGAGTGTGTGATGCAGGCAGTTAATGTGACCTCGGCCGATGAGGTCGAAGCATTCGCACAGGTGGCCGTGGATCGCTTCGGCCGGCTGGATTATGCGGTTGCCAATGCGGGTTTGCTGCGCCAGGCCGCACTCACCGAGATGCGCGATGATCAATGGCTGGAGATGCTCGACGTCGACCTGTCCGGCGTGATGCGGACGTTTCGCGCGGCCGCTCGCCATATCGAGGATCACGGCGCGATGGTGGCGATTTCATCGATAGCCGGCGGTGTCTACGGCTGGGAACAGCATGCGCATTATTCGGCAGCGAAGGCGGGCGTACCGGGCTTGTGCCGTGCCGTCGCGATGGAACTCGCGCCGCGCGGCGTGCGTTGCAACGCGGTGATTCCGGGGTTGATCGAAACACCGCAATCACTCGATGCCGTCAACTCGCTCGGCCCCGACGGCCTGCGTGAAGCCGCGCGCGCGATCCCGTTGCAACGCGTCGGCCGGCCAAGCGAGATCGCCACGCTGATCCGCTTCCTCACGAGCGACGACGCGTCTTATATCACCGGCCAGTCGATCATCGCCGACGGCGGCCTGACCGTGCGCTGGCCGGGCTAAGGAGAGTTTTCGAATGACCACTTTGTTTTCACTCGATGGCCGTCGCGCGGTCGTCACCGCCGCGGCAATCGCGAGTCTTTACGCGGCGGCCGGCGCGCGTCTGCTGCTTGCCGATCGCGATGCGGCGCGCCTCGCGCTCCAGGCCGATCCCTGCCGCGCAGCCGGTGCGACGGTCGAAACGGTGCAGGCGGATGTCGGCGATGAAGCCGGTGCGAACCGCATTGTCGATCGATGTATCGAAGCATTCGGCGGTATCGATATTCACGTGAACAACGCCGGCATGCTGACGCAGGCGCGCTGCACGGATCTCACCACGGCCATGTGGGACGACATGATGCGAGTCGATTTGCGCAGCGTGTTTTTGTGCGCGCGGCGCGCGTTGCCTTCAATGACCGCGCAACGTTGGGGCCGCGTGATCAATCTTGCTTCGCAACTGGGCATCAAAGGGGGCGCGGAGTTATCCCACTACTCGGCGGCGAAGGCGGGCGTGATCGGATTCAAGAAGTCGCTCGCGCTGGAAGTTGCGCCGGATAACGCGCTCGTCAACGCGATCGCACCGGGACCGATCGAGACGCCGCTCGTCGATGGCATCAGCGTCGCGTGGAAGCAGGCGAAGTCGGCGGAGTTGCCGTTGCGGCGTTTTGGCCTTGCCGATAAAGGGTGGGAACCTGTTCGTCGGCCAGACACTCGGGCCGAATTCCGGCGACGTAATGCCATGACGCGTCACTGAACTGACCTACCGGGAGAGACAAGCATGTGCGGCATGTGCGGATTGCTGGGCGGCGGCAACCATTGGTCGAACACCACGGCACCTGTGGCGGGGGCGAACCCGCGTCGACAACGCCTCATCCAGGCGGCGCTTGCCAATCGGGTGCTTGTACCGTTCAGGCTGAAACTCGACGACTTCCACGGGCAGTCGTTCGTATTGTCGTCGCCTACCGGCGCGAGCGAACTCGTCAGCGATTTCGCTCAGGTGTGGCGCGTGGCCGAACGCATGCTCGGGCATCCGCTCGATCCGCTTACGCTTTTCATCGACGACGCGGCGGCACCATGAGCCTGAGCTACGACATCCTGCCGCTGACGCTCGTGACCGGGTTTCTCGGCAGCGGCAAATCGACCTTGCTCGCCGATGTCCTGCAAGGCGACGCCGCGCGCGACACCGCCGTCCTCGTCAACGAGTTCGGCGACGTCGGGCTGGACCATCTGTTGATCGGGGAAGTGGATGCACGCACCGTACTGCTCGATAACGGCTGCGTGTGCTGCTCGATCCGGGGCGAACTGAAGGACGCGCTCGCGACGCTTTTTTCCGCAGCGCGCTCGCGGTGAAGTACCGCCGTTCACGCGTGTCGTACTGGAGACCACGGGACTCGCGACGCCTGCGCCGATTATCGCCACGCTGCTCGCCGATCCGGTGATCCGCAGCCACCACGCGCTGAACGCGACGATTACAGTTGTCGATGCAGTGAACGCCGCCGAGCAACACGCACGGTATCCCGAATGGCTCGCGCAGGTGACAGCCGCGGACCGGCTGCTCATCAGCAAGCCGGATCTCGTCGATGAAACGCGTCTGACGGAATTGGCAGCTTCGCTCGCGGCGCTCAATCCCGCCGCCGAGATTCTGATTCGCGGCGATGTATCGAACGCAAAGGGTATCGATCGGCATAGCGGACGCGCGTTGCTCGACATGCTGTTTGCATCGGCGAGTTCGATCGATCTGATCGGACGTCTCGGGCGCGCTCACCGTTTGGCGAGCACGGACGTTATGGCAAGCGGCCCGCTTGCGCATCGCGGTGAGTGGACATCAACCGGCGCCGCATCCATTCAGTCTTTCTGCATGCAGATCGATGCGCCCATCGACTGGCAGGTCTTCACGATCTGGTTCACGATGCTTCTCAACCGTCACGGGGACAAGATTTTGCGCGTCAAAGGCCTGTTGTCTATCGCGGGGTCCGGCCAACCGGCCGTGCTCCACGCCGTGCAGCATCTGGTTCATCCGGTGCTGCACCTGGACGCGTGGCCGTCGGTGTCGCGTAATCCTGAGCGCCGCTCGCAGCTTGTGTTCATCACCGAAGGTCTCGGCCGTGATGCGATAGAAGCGTCGTATGCACGATTCCAACATCATCTTGAAGAAGAAGCTGTTCATTAAAGCCCAAGCCGACGCCTTCCAAACCCAAGGCCCAAGGCGGCACCGTCACGATCTATGACTCGCACAACGACGCCTCGACGCAACTGAAGAACGCACAGGACGCGGTGTCTCAGGGCGTCGCCGGCATCGTGATTTCTCCGACCGATTCGTCCACTGCGCCAAGCGTCCTGCAGATTGCGGCGCGCGCCAAGATTCCCTGGTCATCGCGGATATCGGCACCAATTCGGGTGACTATGTGTCCTTCATCACAAACGCTTTCCTCACTCAGCGTTTTTACTAGCGCTCAAAGATGTGATGGGAGACGTCATAGAGACTTGACCGCTCGCGTAGCTGTCACACGGTAGCTCGGGTAACGGTCCTCGGGCGCATCGCACACGTTGCAAACGCCTGTAGGCAAGGCTCCGGTCGAGCGGATAAGCGCCTTGTTTCCAACGGCCGGAGTCCGACCATCACCAGCCATTCGACGCGAGTATAGCCACCGGCTGCAAAGGGTCGCCTCCGGCCCCTGCGAACGGCGCCCGGCACGGATGCCGAAGGTTCGAAAGCACCCGCCAGGCCGGGACCGTGACGCTGTGAGCCGCTGGCTTGCCGTGCAGGCGCCAACTTACTCACCCCAAGCCGCGAACGGCTCATAATGCCACGGCGATGCGAAGCCGTCAGAAGGCCGGAAAGCAAAACCCGGCGCGGGGCCGGGTTGATTGTCATGCTGCGTGTTCGGCAAGCTCGATCACGTTATCGGTATCCTACGTGATCGAGCATACATGCCGCGCCCACGCGGCCATCAACGGTCGCCGCTGTTCCAGCAGGTCGGTGCGATGATAGGTCGCTTCGACCTTGTTCACGACCGTATGGGACCATTCATCCTTAATTCTAACGTCACACCGATCTCCCTCTCGCCACTGGCGACGATTAATCCTCAACCATCCAAACTACAAATAAGCTCGCCCCGAGAAACAGGCCGCCTCCCAAAACCAGTGCGCCGAGAACGATCGGATGCTTTACGCCCAGGAGCCAAAGAGCCGAAAGCCCAATGCCTGCGTAGAGCGCCTTTATTGCGCGCTTCTCCATGACTCTCCCGCTCGCCTACGGCGACGAATCAAATCAATCAGGCCGCCTGGTTCGGCGGCGCATTTTTTAGCCGACTCAGCACTTCGTCCTGTGCGCTGAACTTCGGTGTTTCCACCCACGCAGCGAAGTCTGGCTCCCACTGCTTCCACCCATAGTCGTCCAGGTCGAACTCCTCTTCGATCCGTCCGCTTTCGACATCCAGCAGAAACGCATACGTTACGCTATGGCCGTTCCACCAGGCTACTGCGAAATCCGACAGATCCGCTGTCGCGCCTATCGGCTGGTCTCGCAGCAGCATCGACAGATGCGATTTGAAGTCTTCGATTTTCATGACGGTCTCCTGTAGGTCCAGGATAGCGGCAGGAAGGGTGCCTGGCCTGTGCGGCGGATCACCTTTCCAGCTCGCTTGACGTACGAAATCTATGGTCCACCCACGAAAATCCGAATCCTGACGGCACCCCTATTCGGCCGAAGTGAAACTTTAGATGCCGTGCCGCTGGCCCGGATGTTCGGCGAATGGCGTCTCGGTCGGCTGGATCGGGGGACGACATCGATACACTCCGTCGAGGGGGAACCTGTCGGTAGACAACGCTTGCGTAAGCGTAAGGGCGTCTTCCCGTGCCGGCACCTGCAGTATGCGGCATCGGGCAGTTTGGAGCCACCCGCTAGAACCGGTAACCGATACCAGCCAGGATCACGTCCGCATCGCGGTTGTAGCGCGTGACCACGCGGTTCCCCGTGCAGAACGCTGCGGCGGCAACGGCGAGAGCCTAGTTAACGCAGGAAACCCACTTCGAGAAGGACATTCGGCAATTTCTGCTTCTGACATGAAGGCGACATAAATCAAATGAATCTCGTTCGAAATTGCCAAAGGCTGCAAACTATGTCATGAATCTTATCGACCTTTCTTTGCCTCGCCATCCTTTCCGCGACTGAACCCTATGGCTTTTGCGGCTTCAACTATTTAACGTGACAAAGCCGTTTATAGCGATGAGGCGAGTACCAAAGTTCCATGGCGCCTGTTGCCGCTCGTGAGCCCCCGCTTCCTCGTTTCGCGGAAAGCCCTGTTGACTGTATTTACATGTAGCCCCAGGAAATCAGCCAGCATTCGCTGTGGAGGAAGTCTGTCCCCGGCTTGAACCGATCCCGCCAGGATGGCCAGTTCGACGGCATCGGCCAAAGCCAGGTACGCGGGGCCGGCGCATGGGGCGAGCTGGAAAATGGATTTGTTCATGCTGGTCTTCCAGGAATAACGACTTACTATCGTTTCATGCCCGCGGGGGTAACGGATTTTCTCGGCGATCGCTACGCTCGTGAACGCCCCCCAGTCGCGCGATTGCCACACTGTTCTTGCCGTCATGCAAAAAAGCCCGTTCGCAGCATGTCCACTGGAACGGGCTCCTCAAATCAACGAATTGCCACGCGAGGCGATGAGTGACCTAGCCCGCCACGCGCAGCTCAAAGCCGATCAGAACGGCATCGCCCCTTTGGCGCCGCTCGGCTCGTCAGCATTCGCGTTGCCGATTTGCTGGTCATTGCCGCCGTGACCATGACCCGAATCGAAATTGAACATGTCGAACAGATCGCCAAGCGCCGGCGCATTGACAGGCACGTACGGGTTGTTGTTCCGCTGGACCGGGTTCGGCAGGTTGTCGCGGCTGCGGTCAGTGATCGGCGGCAGCCCCCAGTTGCGTTCGATGAACTTGGCCAGCGATGCGTGGTCGGCATAGCCGTGAGCGACGTGCCCGCCCTGCGAATACGGCGACACCGCGATCATCGGAATGCGTGGGCCATCGCCGAAGAAGTCCACTGGCTGGATATAGCCCGAATCGTAGTAGCCGCCGCCTTCGTCCACCGTAATCAGGATCGCTGTACTGGCCCACAGCTTCGGATTGCTCTGCACGGCATCGACGATCTTATGCACGAAGGCCTCATACAGGCCAAACTTTGACGATGTCGCATGCCCGTCGAGCTTGCCACCCGGCTTGACGAACGACACCGCGGGCAGGTTGCCCGCGCTGATGTCCGCATACAGGTCGGTTGTGTCGGCAAGGTGCGTATCGCGGACCTGCTGGTTCGTCATGATCGACGTCTCGTACAGGAACGGGTTGCAGATGTTGCAGTAGACGCTCGTCGCCGGGTTGCTGACGAACGTGTTCCAGCCTTCTCCGTAGTATTTCCACGGAATGTGACGTTCGAGCAACGTGTCGCCGATCGTGCGTACCGGTGACGGCGGGATCGTGAACGGCGACTTCGTCCTGTCGAGCACCGTACCGTCGCCGTTGTAGCCCGGGTTGTAGTTGTTCAGCAGGTAGTAATGTTGCGGCGCGCAGTTCATCTTCGGATGGTACGAGAGCGACGCCAGATACTTGCTGATCGGCCCGACACCCGCCTGGCTCGTGTCCGAACAGTCGCTATAGCTACCGCCCGAATAGCCGTCCTGCGTGTACCAGTTGTTCGTACCCGCCAGCGGGTTCGGATTTTCGATCTGATTTGACGGCGGGACCGTCGCATTGCCGCTGCCGTCGGTGTAGTAGTAGGCATCGGCGGCGCCGACCATGATGCTATTCGCGCCCGTACCGCCCATCACCGGCTGATGATAGTTGTCGCTGATCGTATAGGTGCGTGCGAGCTGGGTGAAATACGGCATGTCGCCCTTGCTCGCGTTGTAGAAGCCCAGCGCGTTTGAACCTTCCTTCGTGGTCTGGTCGCTGAACGGCGTGGGTTGCGCGCTGCCGTTGCTGCCCGCACCGATGGTGGTCTCGACCCACGCGAACAGGTCCATCAGACAGCCGCTCGGGTTGCCGCGGGTGGCGTGGGACACGTCGCAGTCGGACTGCTGCCAGTTTTGGTAGAAGCGGTGCACGGGACCGCCCAGGTACTCCTCATACAGCGATGCTTGCTGCGGCGATTGCAGCGGGTAAGGGCCGCTTTGCAGTGCGTTGTAGTTCGCGACGCGCGTATCCTTTGCGCCTGTCGGCAAGCCGGACGCACCAGTTAGCAACTGGCCGATGTCGGACGCTTCGAGCGCTCCGCCCTCGGCCTGTGCGGCAGCATTGTACGTCGCGTATGGAGCACCGGTCGTGTCGCTCGCCGCGGTGGCCGTGCCGCCGGTGTTCGGCGAAGGCAGCGTGCTGTAGGGGCTCTTGATCGATGGCGCCAACGAGAACTGTGTCGTTCCCGTCACTGTGGCCTGGTATTGGCGTGCTTTCGCGAAGTTTGGGCCCGGTGAGCCATCCGCGTTGACAATGCCTTGCGACAGCAGGTTTTGCACCGATTGCCCGTTCGCCGGCTTGTACGTGCCGAACACGTGATCGAACGTGCGATTTTCGCCGACGATCACGATCACATGTTTGATCGGCGTTTGCGTGGAAGATTCGTTGTCTTGATCTTTCGCCGCTGCGGTGCCGGGAGATGCCGCGAATGCAAGGGCGGCGACGCCCGCGCATGCCGCGAGAACGGCTGGGACTTTTGAAACATAGCGTCGTTCGGACGCTCGCTGCTTTTTCATTTCTTCTCCGTTAGTAAGCTTGACCACCTTTCGTAACCTTACTGACAGAGCATGACAGCGACGAGACGGTAGCGCTTCAATTGCCTTTCTACCAGCGCTGTTCGACGCGAAATTTATTGCGCAACCATGGCACGTGATTAGGTTCGCTAATGCCAATCCATTCCAACTTCTGGCTGAGAAGATTCGGCTGTCGAGGCGCGGATCCTATGACCATCTTTGCTGTTTAGGTCAATTCAGTTTTTACCAAAACGTCGCTGGCACAGCGAAAATCCCTCCCTAAACAGGTGAGTCAACTGCCGAACAGTGCCGATTTTCGTTAGGCCTATCGACGGTTCGCCCGCTTTGTGCAAACAACTTTCGCGCGGTCGGAGAGTGCCGGTTAGCCGGATAAAGAGACACAGACCCAGAAAAGGCTAAAGCTCCGCGTCGATACGCATGCTGAAACGCTTGCGGGTACGGCCGGTCGCGCCAGAGCGGATTCGGCCATGAGGACATTCGAATTCTTCAATAGCGGTCGCTCGCTGGTGCGACCGCACTCTATGCTCGTTGCCCACTCTAGAGCGTCGCGACCGATCGAAAATGATGCCTGGAATCCAGAAGGGGAATGTTCGTGGGTGAACCTCCGAAATCGGAGATTCGAGCCTTGCTACAAGCAGTAGCGAATGAAGCGGACGTTCGATCGTGAAGCTCACCGGAATGCGGCACGCACGCCCGTAAGACAACAGGGGCATTGCCAGTACCACGCCCGACGCGGTCCCACGTGGCGACACTTTGTCGAAAGCCGTTCCTCTCTTTTTAGCCAAGCCGCCAAGTCTCCGTGCGAAGGAAGCTCACCCGAATCGAGCCAGATGCGGGCTGCCAAGCGAGCATCGGTATTCGCGCGTATGCTTTTGCATCCGTTTCAAATCCAATCTCAGAGAGAACAAATGCAGAAACACACGATCGGCACCTCGGACCTTCAAGTGGCCCCCCTCGTCTTCGGCGGCAACGTCTTCGGCTGGACGGCTGATGAGCGCACGTCGTTCTCCATCCTCGACAGTTTCGTCGACCACGGCTTGAACTTCATCGATACGGCCGACTGCTACTCGCAGTGGGCCGAGGGCCATCAGGGTGGCGAGTCCGAAACGATTATCGGCAAGTGGTTCAAGGAGAGCGGCAAA